>JAEEHY010000253.1 GCA_016281085.1 Lachnospiraceae bacterium | reverse complement strand
ATAAGGTTTGAGGAGGGTGAATACGATCCGGGTATATTCTTTGAGATGGCAAATGGACTTGAGGCTGTCCCCGAGGGTGGTGAAAGATGCTTTAAGTGTTATGAACTCAGGATGAGGGAAGCGGCGTCGATGGCGGCTGAAAGAGGGTATGATTACTTTACCACGACTCTGAGCATAAGTCCGCTCAAAAATGCAGACAGGATAAATGAGACAGGTGAAAGGCTGGCGGATGAATACGGTGTAAAACATCTTCCGTCAGATTTCAAGAAACGTAACGGTTATAAGATAAGCTGCGAGCTTAGCAGGGAATACGGCCTGTACAGACAGGATTACTGTGGCTGTATATATTCAAAAGCTGAAAGAGAAGCGGCAAAAAAAGGATTGGAAGATGCATAAAGATATGAGTTTTACATGTTATAAGCAGTGGTCGATAAAGGGAACAGCTGCAGTGGTTTTACTGGCACTGTCACTGCCTTTTACGGGTTGTTCGCGATATTTGGACAATTTAAGCGATATGCCTGCTGCGGATGAGAGCACGTCTGTCGCGGGAAATGATGAGGCGGAGACCGCTCAGACAGATTCTGTGGGTGATAATGACGGAATGGATACATCCGGTGTAAAGGAGACAGATGAAGAAATGAAAGAAGGAGCTCCTTCTTCGGATACGGAAGCGACGACTCTGCGGGATGCGGTCGCATCCGGGACCGGGCTTGGCAGCGATGCGATTTGCGGTGCGGCTGTCGGTATTCAGAATATAAATAATGACAGGTTGCTTGAACTGGCTTTCTCACAGTTTAATTCCATAACACTTGAAAACGAACTAAAGCTTGACAGTATGCTGGGGTACAGTAATGAGCGATGCCCGGAAGGAAGCATACATGAGGAGGAGCTTAATGGTGAAGTGATAGAGGTCCCGACGCTTGACCATGTAAGAGCGGATGCGCTCCTTGACAAGGTGCTTGAATGGAATGAAGCCAATCCGGATAAAAAGGTAAGAGTCCGGGGACATGTGCTCGTATGGCATTCGCAGGCGCCGGAATGGTTTTTCCGTGAAGATTATGACTATGATAAGGGCTATGTATCAAAAGAAGTTATGGATAAGCGTCTGGAATGGTACATAAAAAGCATGCTTGAGTATTATACCGGAGAGAACAGCAAATATAAGGGTCTGTTTTACGGCTGGGATGTAGTGAATGAAGCGGTATCGGATGCAACGGGTAAATACAGGAGTGACACAGAGAACGGAAACGACAGCCTTGATGATCCCGTGCATTCCACGAAATCAACGTGGTGGAAGGTGTATCAGAGTAATGAGTTCATTATAAATGCATTCACGTATGCCAACAGATATGCTCCGGCTGATCTTGACCTTTATTACAATGATTACAATGAGTGTGTTCCTTCGAAGATGGAGGGTATAATCAGCCTGATCAATGCTGTTAAGGACGCTCCCGGAGCCCGGATAGACGGCTTTGGAATGCAGGGCCATTACAATATCAATAAGCCGGGTGCCCGCGAGATTAAGTCGGCGATCCTTAAATACGGTGAGGTGGTCGATAAGGTCATGTTTACCGAGATGGATGTCCGTGCGACCATGGATGTGAGTATTTCCGATGCTGTCCTTGAGAAGGAATATGACATACAGGCGAAGTACTATCTTGCATGGTATGAAGCCATGAAGGAGGCAGAGGCGGAAGGCGTCGATGTTGCCGGGATAACAACCTGGGGTGTTATAGATCCCGATTCGTGGCTTCAGACCTGGAACGATGCGGGAGGAGGGACTGACGGGAGGATGAAGCACTGCCCCCTGCTCTTTGACGGAAACTACGAACCCAAGCCTGCATATTGGGCATTCGTGGATCCGGGACGACTTGAGAGTGAATGATAAGGGTGCTTAGAAGTGATGCTTTTAAGAGGCATTGATATCTCTTGCTGTTTTGTTCATATGTCAAGATACCGGATAGGAAATATCAAGATATCGAAAAGTAACTTGACATAAAAAAGAAAATATAACTTGACAAATGATTAAACCTGCGGTACAAATATAACATGACATATGTTGATGTTTTATTTGTACCGCGGTTTTTGTATGTCAGGAAAGGTGATCTGCAACAGTCCTGTACGCGGTACCCTTATGACAGATCAGAAAAGGGAGATTAAATGAAATTCATTGATGTTCATGAAGCAGCTGTCAAATGGGATATGACGGAGAGGCGTATTACGATGCTGTGTCGCGACGGTAAGATCGAAGGCGCCAAAAAGGAAGGGAAGCTGTGGCTTATTCCTGAAGGAACCGCCCGCCCGTATGACGGCAGAACCAGAGAGGCAAGGAACACAGGTTCCGACCTTAAGAAGAAGGAGAGTAGGACTATGGGTAAATACTTTGGTACTGACGGTTTCCGTGGAAAGGCAGGAGTGGTACTGACTGCAGAACATGCTTTTAAGATAGGGCAGTTCCTCGGATGGTATTACAGCAAGGAGAAACCGGCTAAGATCGTTATCGGAAAGGATACAAGACGTTCTTCGTATATGTATGAGAACGCACTGTCTGCAGGAATTACTTCAACGGGCGGCTTTTCATATCTGCTGCATGTAACCACAACACCGTGTGTGAGCTATATTACAAGGACCGAGGGCTTTGACTGCGGCATCATGATCTCGGCAAGCCACAATCCGTTCTATGATAACGGTATCAAGCTTCTCAATGCGGAAGGTGAGAAGATGGAGGATGAGGTCCAGGATATGGTCGAGCGCTTTATCGACGGTGAGATAGATGATGTTAAGCCCGCAACGGATGATAAGATCGGTCAGACTATTGATTTCTATTCGGGACGAAACAGATACATCGGCTATCTTACATCGATAGCTCCCGTTTCCTTTGAAAACCGTAAGGTGGCACTTGACTGCGCCAACGGAAGCGCATGGATGATAGGCCGTGCGGTATTCGATGCACTCGGAGCAAAGAATTACGTGATGAACAATACACCGGACGGTATCAATATCAATGCAAACGCCGGTTCGACTCACATCGAGGGATTACAGAAATATGTCCGCGAGAACAAGGTTGATGTGGGCTTTGCCTTCGACGGTGATGCTGACAGATGTCTTGCTGTGGATGAATACGGTGATGTCGTGAACGGCGATACGATCATGTATATCTGTGCCAAGCATCTTAAGAGTAAGGGAATGCTCCCGAGCAATACGGTAGTTACGACTGTCATGTCCAACTTCGGTCTTTACAAGGCATTCGACAATGCGGGAATAAACTATGAGAAGACCAAGGTCGGTGACAGGTTTGTGTATGAGAACATGAAAGAAAACAACCATATGCTCGGCGGTGAGCAGTCCGGCCATGTTATTTTCAGGAAGTATGCACACACAGGTGACGGTCTGGTTACGGCGATAATGCTTATGACAGTCATGGTAGAGACACAGCTTCCTCTTTCCGTTCTTGCATCGGAGGTAAGGATGTATCCTCAGGTTCTTAAGAATGTTGAGGTTGATGACAAGGAAAAGACTCTTGACGATCCTGCGGTTAAGAAGGCTGTTGATGATACGACTGAATATCTTGGCAATGAGGGACGAGTGCTCCTCCGTGCTTCGGGAACGGAACCGGTACTCAGGGTTATGTCCGAGGCGTCAACCTATAAGGACTGTGAGAAGTGCGTGGATCAGATAATAGATGCAATGAAGACTTCAGGTCATCTTATAAAGGTAAGATAGGAGGAAAAAGAGTATGAACTGTACAGTAAATGATTTATATGATCTGTCGCACACAAAGGCGGCAGACTACCTTAAGCAATTTACATATCCATGGGAGGCTCTCGAGGGAATAAAGAATCTTATTCTTGAAATAGGCCCCACACTGAGTGATGAGGAGTACGATCATCCCGAGGAGGATGTATGGATCGCCAAGGATGTCAAGCGCTATCCGAACAACTACATAGCCGGTCCGTGTATCATAGGTCATGGTACAGAGGTACGGCCGGGAGCCTTCATAAGGGGTTCGGCACTTGTTGGAGATAACTGTGTTGTTGGTAATTCGACCGAATTAAAGAATGTGATACTGTTTGACAATGTTCAGGTTCCTCATTACAACTACGTCGGAGATTCTATTCTCGGCTACAAGGCACATATGGGTGCCGGTTCCATAACCAGTAATGTGAAGTCGGACAAGAAGCCTGTTGTAATAAAGAATGAGGGTGAACTTATAGAGACGGGACGCAAAAAGGTAGGAGCCCTTGTGGGTGACAGGGTAGAGGTAGGCTGTAACACGGTACTTAACCCCGGAACGGTTATAGGAAGGGACAGCAACGTATATCCGGTTTCATGTGTGCGCGGTGTCATACCCGCCAATTCCATCTATAAGGAAGCAAGGAAGATAGTTATAAAGTACAACGATTAATGACAAAGGGCAAAGGACAAAGGAGGAGAAAAATGAAGGTTATAGTGGCAGACACATACGAAGAAGGAGCCAAGGCAGCAGCGGACGTTATCGAGAAACTCGTAAGGGAGAAGCCCGACTGTACATTGGGACTTGCAACGGGATCGTCACCTGTTGGAATGTATAAGGAACTTGCAAGAAGATGTAAGGAAGAAGGTCTGGATTTTTCAAAGGTTCATTCGGTTAATCTTGATGAATACGTGGGACTTGAGCCGACTCATGAGCAGAGCTACAGATATTTCATGGATGACAATCTGTTCAATCATATAAATATTGACAAGGCCAACACCTATGTGGCTAAGGGTACGGGAGATGTAGAAGCTAATCTTAAGGAATTCAATGATATACTTGATAAGACGGATATAGATATTCAGGTACTCGGAGTAGGCCCCGACGGTCATCTCGGTTTCAATGAGCCCGGTGAATTCCTGTACGAGAAGGCTCACAAGGAAACGCTTGAGGACAGCACTATCGACGCAAACACAAGGTTCTTTGCAAGCCGTGATGAGGTTCCGAGATATGCGGTTACCATGGGTATGGGTAGTATCATGAAGGCAAAGACACTGCTTATGATAATCAACGGTAACAAGCAGGATGCAGCAAAGAAGCTGCTCCTTGATGACAAGATCGATCCCAAGTGCCCCGCAACATTCATGCGTCTTCACCGCGATGCCATAGTTGTTATCGAGAAGAAGCTTGCCGACGAGATCGGTTATAAGGGATGATAAGGCAGTTGCTGTTTCTTTCGGTTAAGAACAGATCAAGGAAATGAATTTCATTATCTGAACAGTTTAGACCCTGCAGTCATTGGTTAAAGCCATGACCTGCAGGGTTGTTTGTTTTATTCTGTCAAGGTATTGTACAAAAGGGGGAGCATTAAACTAAAAACATAAATCTGCCGATATATAAGATGAGAACAGAAAGACATAAGGGAGGATAATAACAAGACGGGGTAAGGATAATTTTCTGACAATGGGGGGAGGTGATCCTATGATCAATATGGTAGGAGTTGAATATGTTCTTCCGCCGCCGCCACCTGCACCTGATATACCGGCTGTCGTGGCAACAGCATCTTTTAAGGACTTTTACAGGCGCAGGGATGATGACAGGGAAGAGGACAGAAAGAAAAGAAGATCAGTATATGATGGATTATTGAGAGAAAAGGAGGAGGAAGAGGTAGGCAGGATAGGCTGCTTCTTCGAAGCTAAAGCATGATCGATAAAAACATATTATGAGCACCGCGGAAAGTATGTTCCGTGGTGTTTTTTTTACTTTTACCTTGCCATTTTACAGAAATTAACGTATAAATAAATGTAGGAAATCACGAAAGCCGATGTTAGTGACGGAAGGAGGGTATTGAAATGGATAAGAGCGATAAACTGCTCAATGATGTCGAATTGGAGCAGATAAGCGGCGGTCATGAAAGTGAGGAAGAAAGGAAAAAGAGAAAGGAAAGAGAGGAAGCCGCTCTTCATGGCAAGATAGTAAAGGATGTTTTTGGTAATGTGACCTTTACCGATAAGACCGGAGTAACCGGCACATTTAGTGCGGCTGAGTGGGCCAAGCTGTCCGGTCAGTGGGCTTATACCGGAAATGCAGAGTATTACATGGAGACCATCAATAACAATGAGCTTAAAGGGGTTCTTTCGGGTCTTGCATAAAAGAGACAAATAAAATAGGGTGTGGCCGGTGCCGCACCCTATTAATCATGTAAAATGCGAAAGGATCATAAATAATATGGACACAAAAGTAAATACAGAGAAGATAAGGATTAACGGGAAAAGCAACATGGAGCAGGTGTTTACCCTTGCTGAAGATTACTCAAGGTTAAATAAGCTTACCGGCAAGGACAGCCTTCATTTGAGACTGATCGTGGAAGAGACCCTGGAGATGCTCCGGCTCCTTGGTGATGACAGGCAGTGTACTTTCGGAATCGAAGGTGAAAAAACTTCGTGTATTATCCGGCTTACTTTTGACGACGGGTACAAAGGCAGCCTGAATAACGAAAACAACCCGGCCGCGACCGAGGGAGTGACCGGTAAGATAAAATATCTGTTGGGCAACAGCTATGAAGCTCTTGGCAGAGCCGGTGAAATACTTGATAAGATCGGCGTTCAGAAGGCTTCGGAAGAGGTCCTTTGTGAAGCCGGGATGAATGATGAAAAAGATGCATATGTCTGGACTATGGAGGCGTATAACATATCGTCCTTTGACCGTCTTGACAAAGACGGAAATGAGGACTGGTTTGAGATAAGCAGATCGATAATTGCAAATCTTACGGATGATATCCGTGTTTTTGTAATGCCGGAAAAGACGGAGCTTATAATATTTGCTTCATTCGGCAGGAAAAAGGAAGTCGCAGGGAATAAATACAATATCGATCCCGAACTGGAGATGCTTAATAAGATCCCTGTGGCCAAAACGAGGTTCCAGATCAAGCTGATACAGATGATGTACGGCAAGCTTGTCAGGAAACAGAGTTCTACAGATGAGTACAGTATAACAAGCCATTCATTTCCGTGTACCTCTTTTCCGACTGAGAGGATACCTGTACTTGAATACGTTCCCAAGGGGCATTTCGATGAACTGCTGCCGGCTGTTATACTGTATCACGGAGGAGCCTATCTCTTTCCGGCACTGCCGTATCATTACAGACTTGCAGCTACTGTTGCGACAAGAGTGAAATGCAGGGTTTTCATGGTGCATTATGATCTGGCACCGATGAGTGAGCTTCCCTTACAGCATGTTCAGGCGTTTGAGATATACAGTTATCTGATCGGTAATTCCGCAAGGTATCATGTCGATCCCGATCGCATTGCAGTTATGGGTGACAGCTCGGGAGGTACTATGTCAGCAGCGGTATGCATGATGGCAAGAGACAGGGGAATAAATAAGCCTGCCGGTCAACTTCTGTTGTATCCGAGCCTGGATACACGGGGAAATACAAGGTCGATGGCTGAATACACAGACGTTCCCGTGATAAACAGCGTAGCGATCAGGGCATTCAAGAAGATAATCAGGGTAAATAAAGAGGAAGCGGGGAAATACTACATTTCTCCCGTTGAAGCGGGCTCTCTTTCCGGCCTGCCTCCGGCTTATATAGAAACGGCGGAATTTGACGCCCTTCATGATGAGGGTGTTGAATATGCTGGATTGTTGAAAAAAGCCGGCTGTAAGGTGATTTTGAACGAAACAAAGGGGACCGTTCATTCTTTTGATATGGCTAAAGACAGCGGTGTCTTTAAGAACGCTCTGGATAAGCGAATAGAATTTCTTACGTCGGTATTGAATGTGTCATGATGGTAGTGTAAAGCAGATTATGAAAGTTGAGAACCGTCATAAGGAATCCACCGCAAGCGGTACCCCTTATGACAAATGATGAAGGGAGGGATGATTATGCGAAAGAGACTGCTGATCTTTTTGATCGGTGTATCGTTGCTGGCTGTTACGGGATGCGGAAA
This sequence comes from Lachnospiraceae bacterium, assembly GCA_016281085.1. Taxonomy (GTDB): domain Bacteria; phylum Bacillota; class Clostridia; order Lachnospirales; family Lachnospiraceae; genus UBA2868. The sequence continues at coordinate 2,629 of JAEEHY010000253.1, read as the reverse complement.
GAAAACGGATCAGCCTGCAGAGGAAACCGTTACGGAGGATGCTGCATTGGATGAAGACGACGGTCCGGTAGTGGAAGAGGTTGAAGAACCTGAGGAAACAGAGGAGCCGGAAATCGAAATGGTTGACATAACTGAGGAAGAAGATTACGATCCCTTCCCCGAGGATTTCCTTCAGGAACAGTCAGGCCTTTATGAGTTTGCCGATTATGAAGATGCGATCTCCAAGCTTAAAGAAGGTCAGGGCTATGCTTATATAAAGATGTATGGAAGTGATGATGAACTGCTGGCCGTAACCGATCTTGTTTTTGAAGCAGATCACAGTGCATGTAATATGTCGCTGTATCATATGAAGGACGGGAAGGCGGGTTATATGTCAAGTATCAGCGGAAACGGTTCGGCGTATCCTTTAAGGCTTGAGGACGGCATAGTGTATGCGGGAGACAACCATACATACGAAACCTATTTCCTTAATGAAGCAGGTGCGGTTATGCAGAAGGATTTCGTTACCGATGGGATAAATGACGGTTCGAATGAGCTCGCCGGCTTTTTGAGGGAAACAAATGACTATGATCATGATAAGGATTTTGAAGGTGGTGAGGAAGAGTTCCTGGCACTGCTTTCGGAGAGAGAGACAAAGCCGCTTATCATCTTTACAATGAGCGGAGAGGATACGTCGGGGGCAGAGCTTCCCGCCTATGAGTATCCGGGTCCTGAGCTCTTCTATTATGAGCTGTATACATACCTTACGGATGAACTCAGTAAGGATTACGATAAGGCTGATGTAAGTATTCCCTGCCCGGTGATCGCATATATTGATGAGAGTGATGATGACGATATGAAGGTTTACGGAGATTTCCTGATATTCAATTACAGCCTTAACCGGGATATTCTGGAATGTAAATCGGGCGGAAGTTATCCGGGAGTGGTTCATATGAAAAAGACCGACGAGGGATATGAGGTTTCCGGTATGGATGTTGTTGCCGACGGATCCGACTACACGCCAAGTGCCAAAAAGATATTCGGCGACAGATATGATGAGGTGACCGCCGTAATAGGCGATGATGAATTAAAGGAACAGACACGGGCACAGATAATCGCAAATTACGTTGCGTTAAACGATCTTGATATCAGTGCATTTCAGGATTACGGCTGGGATCCTGTAAGCCTTCCGCCTGAAAACATTGATACATTTTACAGTGATCTGTAGGATCTGAACAGTCACAGGAAAATAATAAAAAACAGGAGGGTAAGATAGGTGAAGGCAGATGGTTTTAAAAGAAGTATACTGTGTGCACTGTGCGCGACAGGTATGGCAGCCGTGCTTACGGGCTGCAGTGATATGGGCGACATAAATATTAATTATGTAAACCCATCAAAAGGTGGCAGTGAGATTGCAGAGCAGGAGGGCGAAGTAAAGGAAGCTGTTCTTGAATACTGGACTGAAGATTCAAAAGCTGCGGCCTCGATAAAGGATTATGTGGAAAGAGTCACTGATGAGACTTCTCCCGATTATATCCCGGAAGAGGACAGAGTGGCGGTATTTGATATGGACGGTACTCTTATCGGGGAGCTTTTTCCGTCATACTTCGAATATATGATGTTCATACACAGGGCATTGTATGATGAGACATATGAAGCTCCGGATGAAGTGAAGGAGTTTGCCGCCGAACTGGAGGAGGGTGTAAGAGGCTTTAAGATGCCCGACTCCCCGGAAAGAATACATGCCGAATATGCCGGAAGAGCCTACGAGGGTATGACCATAGATGAGTTTATTGAATACACAAAAGAATTCATGAATTCAGAAGCGGAGGGCTTCAATAACCTGAAAAGAGGCGATGCATTCTATAAGCCCATGGTGTCCCTGGTTGAATATCTTGATGCGAATGATTTCGAATGCTATATAGTCAGCGGATCGGACAGAATTCTGTGCAGGGCGCTGATCGAGGATAAACTTCCGATACCGCCAGAGAGAGTTATCGGAATGACTTATACGAATTTGGCTTCGGGTCAGGGTGTTACAGATGGAATGGATTATCTTTACGCAGAAGATGATGTGGTGATCCGCGGAGGGAAGCTTGTTACCAAGACCGTAAAGATGAACAAGGTAAGCGAGATCGCCGAGGAGATAGGGAAGGTTCCTGTAATTGCCTTCGGAAACAGTACAGGCGATCTGTCCATGTGCCAGTACACTGTCAACAATGATAAATATGAGAGCAGGGCATACATTGTCCTGTGTGACGATTTCGAGAGAGAATACGGAAACATGGATAAAGTCAATCCGCTTGTGGAGTTCTGTGATGAACACGGGATGGAAACTATTTCCATGTGTGAGGATTTCGAGACAATATACGGAGATAACGTAACATTAAACCGTGAAGCGGACAATGAGATATTCACGATGGAACTGCCGGATGATGTTAAGGACAGCAGTGTTGTTGAGAGCAGAAGAAACGGTTTTATCGTGTATGACAGGGAAGCCAGGGAGGCTGATTTCGGCGGTTATGCTTTCTCTGTGTATGCATATGACGAACCGTCCGAATATGCAGGAGGCATGGATAAGAAGGTCGGTGAGATAAAGGATGGCGATAAGACCTTATATGATATTGTTATCGGGTATCCTTCGGATGTT
>JAEEHY010000252.1 GCA_016281085.1 Lachnospiraceae bacterium | reverse complement strand
GCCACCTGAAAGTGAAGTCCGGTAAAATCCCTGCTTATCTCTTCCAGTTCTTCAACACTCTTTTGTATATCGGGAGCCAGCCTTGATTTATCTCCCAGTACCCTTACACACATATTATTCTTCCTGGCACGTTTTATACAGGTTTTGAGATAATTCCTCAGAAGTCCCATAAGTGCCTCAACCTCATCATCCGGTCGTGACCAGTTCTCGGTTGAAAAAGCATATACGGTTAGATACTTAATTCCTCTGTTCCAGGCTGTTTCACACATATTCTCCACAGCCTTCGCCCCCTGTATATGGCCGTAATTTCTGGGCATACCCTTGCTTTTTGCCCACCTTCCGTTACCGTCAAGTATTATCGCCACATGTTCCGGTACCTTTAATTCACCTTCCATAACCTTCTCCTAAAATACCAACTGCAATTAACATCGTCCAATGTTATAAAAGGGCAGGACGTATAACCGTCTGCCCTTTATCTTATCATATTTGTAACTATTCATAACAAGCTCAAAATACTTCGTATTTTTCGCTGTTTTGGATTCATCCAATACATAAATTTATAAAATATGCCTCTATCATGCAAGCATGAGAGTCATATTTTAAAATTTATGTGCTGTTCTGAATAGTTACTCATATTTATGATTTACTAAACTGTAAGAATTTCTTTGGATTTCTCGTCTATCATCTTATCTACTTCTTTAATATACTTATCGGTAAGCTTCTGGAGCTCATCCTCAAGCTGCTTTATCTTATCCTCTGAAATATCCTCTGATTTTGCCATCTTTTTAAACGCATCATTACCGTCACGACGGATATTACGTATTGCAACCTTATCGGCTTCGCCCTTCTTCTTTACTTCTTTGACAAGTTCCTTTCTTCTCTCTTCCGTAAGCTCCGGAAATACAAGCCTTATAACATTTCCGTCATTTGTAGGATTTATTCCGAGATCTGAGGTCTGTATCGCCTTTTCGATTTCTTTCAACAATGACTTCTCCCACGGCTGTATCTGGATTATCCTAGCTTCGGGAATTGCAATATTGCCTACCTGCTGAACTGGTGTCGGTGTTCCGTAATAATCAACCTTTATTTTGTCAAGGACATGCGGATTTGCACGCCCAGCCCTTATCGACGCGTAATCTGATGCCAGATGATCTATCGTTTTCTGCATCTTTGTATCAAATTCTTTTATTCTTTCATCCATGCCTCTTCCCTCTCGAATCACAACCGATCCTGCTATCTGTTTATACGATCACCCTGGTACCGTTAAACTCGCCGTAGATCGTATTAACAATACTTCCTTCCTCCAAAAGACTGAATACATACATCGGCATCCTGTTTTCCATGGCCAGGATCGATGCTGTAAGGTCAACTACCTTCAGCTGCTTATCAATGACCTCCTCTATGGTGATACTGTCATATCTTACCGCATCCGGATTGGTCTTCGGATCCGAATCATACACGCCGTCTATAGCCTTTGCCAAAAGTATTCCGTCGGCTTCAACCTCAACCGCCCTTAACACGACTCCGGTATCAGTTGAGAAATACGGATGTCCCGTACCTCCGGCAAAAAAAACAACCATACCTTTTGAAAAATACTTATTAGCCCTGTCCTTTGAAAAAAGCTTGGTAAAAGAACCGCATTCAAACGGGGTTAATATAGCGGTCTTCATACCTGTGGATCTGAATATCTCGGATACATAGATACAATTCATCACAGTCGCCAACATACCGATCTGATCCGCCTTGGTACGATCTATATTTTCGCTGGTTCTTCCCCGCCAGAAATTGCCGCCTCCGATAACAACGCCTACCTCTGTACCTTTATCGACAATCTCCTTAACCTGCCCTGCAACTTTAAGCACTGTAGCTTCGTCAAATCCCGTCTTCTTGTCTCCCGCAAGTGCTTCACCGCTTAATTTAAGCAGAATTCTTTTCATTCCTATTCCTCTTCATCAAAATAATTGGTGGCAGTAACATCCGAATAGCACTGTGAGCATGAACCTTCAATAACCGCACCGTTATTTATCTGTATTGACTTGGATTTGATATTACCTACTATAACAGCGGTTGCATCAAGGATAACCGGACCCTGAATATCAATATCACCTTTTACCGCACCTGCAACTACTGCAGCCGATGCCTTGATATTACCCTTTATGACCGATCCTCCCGCAACCTTGACAGAATTGTTTGAGAACAGCCCACCGACTATCTTTGCTCCGTTTACAAATATCTCATCAGCCTTGGAATCACCCTGTACCTTACCTGTGATACTGAGCTTACCCTTTATCTCAATATTACCTTCAACAAGACCGTGAACATCCAGACTGCCCTCAGATGAGATATTACCGTTTACAGTCATGCCCTTAATGATCGTTCCGGCGGTAACCTTCTGATTGTCGCCCCAGATAGTATTTATCGGTGCTTCTTCTTTCTCGGGTTCACCGAATATGGGAGTGGTAACCGTATTTATCGGTCCGTCTCCGAAGATATTCTCTTCATCGGCCGTCTCCACTTCATCGGACATCTCGGGAAGTGTATCATACTCGATCTTTTCTTCCGTGTCGGCCTCGGATATTTCGTTCACCGCTTCGGCACCGCCCGCTACTTCACCGATAGGATTGCCATCCTCATCAACAGGATTGCCATCCTCATCAACATAGATCACTTCTTCGATGACCTCTTCATCATCTCCGTCATAATCAACGCCGACTTCAACCTCTTCAACGATTTCTTCAACGACTTCTTCGTATTCCTCTTCGGGCTCTTCCTTGGCGGGCTCGGGCGTACTCTCGGTTTCCGATGCATCAAACGAAGCAAACAGATCCGAGTAATCATCACTCTGAGTAGGCGACTCCTCGGTCTGATCGGCAACTGCCGAAACCGTTTCCCGTGCTGCCTCTTCTTCGGGCATAAGCTCATTTACAGCCTGAGATAAATCTTCCTTAAAATCCTTGAAAAAACTCATTTCACATCCTCCATTCTCTTGTGTCGGGCTTACCAACCCTTATTTACTTCACCCCTCGTTATTTCGGGTACTGGATCAACTTGGTGTAGTCATCTATCGGCGCAATCACATATCCCTGTGCCTGCAAGCCTTCTATAACTGCCGGAAGTGCTTCAACCGTAGTTGTCTTCTCGGACAGATCATGAAATAATATCATAACCTCGTTTCTGTCATCGGGAGTATCAAGAGCATTGATCCCGTCAAAAACGTTGTGTATGATCTCCTCCTTGCTCAGTCTCGATGCATCAGCATCTCCGCTGTTTACATTCCAATCATAATAGACAATTCCTCTTTTATCAAGTACATCTGTGAATTCCTTCATATCTATGGCAGAAACCTCATTGGCACTCCCGCCCGGAAACCTGTAAATCTCCGGTGTGAATCCGGTAATATCATAGATCGTGAATTGTATATGATTAAGGTCGGCCTCAAAAGAATCGACAGATTCATATATTTCATTATATATATGAGAATACGAATGCATCCCCATAACATGGCCTTCCCTCAGTATTCTGTTATATTGTTCCTTATACCCGTCCGCAAACCTGCCGATTACAAAAAAATTGCCCTTAACCCCGTAATCGTCCAGAACATCCAGTATTTTATTTGTATTCGGACTCGGTCCGTCATCAAATGTCAGATAGGCTTTTTTAACAACGGCGGTGGATTCGTTTACACTGTCTTCGCTTTTCTCGGCGTTATCCATCAGCTCCTTAACATCCTCGGAAACGGGTTCGCCCGGCTCATCCTCCGATGCATCAGCTTCCCTGTCCGCTTCTTCAAGACGTTTCTGCTCAAGATAGGCACTTATTTCACCCTTATACGCCTTGAACTGAAGTACGGATATCAACATATCCTTGGCATTGCCGTTCAGCTCCGCCTCATTCCCGGTATCGTTAGTATAACATAACAGTACCGAAAGCAGCAAAACAAGAAACAATCCCGCCAAAAGCTTTATTTTTCTTAGTTTAAAACGATACACCCTATCTATTGTACCACAATCAGCGCAATTATTAAAAGTTTTTTTTTGATTACTTTTCTTTTTGATCATCTTTAACCATCAACCACATGAGTATAACAGCCATAATCAAAAACGGCAAGCCCGCGATCAAACCGGCCGGCGAAGGACCAAACAGTGAATGTCCCCCATTGTTTGTAAAATAAACTCCTATCGCGCTGAAACTGTTTATTGCTCCATGGCCTATAATGGCAGGGATGCATGAACCTGTCTTAAGCGTTACATATGACAGCAGCGTCCCAAGCGAAATGCAGAAAACTATCATCGCAAGAACACCCGTATAGGGATATCCCGGATAATCATAGTTATAATTATGCCCCGCCACGGTCAGCGGAAGATGCCACAATCCCCATATCACACCGGTCACAAGCATAAGCGGAACAGGTTTCAGCTTATCCTTAAGCTTCCAGACAAGATAGCCTCTCCAGCCCCACTCCTCGCCGAAGCACGTGATGCAATTCACTATCGGGCCCAGGATTATTGCCGTGATCCCCTGCGACAAAGCCTGCATACGCATTGCCTGCGAAGTGATCCCACTGACTCCGCGACTCTCATAAACCCCTATGATATATTCCATATTCACGGAAAAATCTTCACGAAATACAATAAAATAGATCAAACAGCCGATCACGGTCAAAACCGAAGGAGCAAACCATGCCAGTAAATAAAAGACGTACTTACGATCCTTAAGATTTACCGAAAGCCTGTGTTCCCTGAAACCTTCACCGGTTATAAGCCTGGCAGCAAGAGCACCTGCTGCCGGAATAAACATGGCGACCGACAATCTCAAGGGTATATTTGCAATATTGTAATTATCAGTTTGCGAAAAGACAACCCTTATAACCGCAAAATACTCATATATATAAGTAGAAACAAAAACTATCGCAAGATAAATTATAAGACCCCTGTCTTTATACTTTTCATCTGAAGCTCTGTTTTCATAATCATTCATAAAAATCTCCCGATAAGGTCATTCCCTTAAATAACCACAATATATATTACTATATTTATCGCCGCGATACAACCTATAGTGTCAAAAAACTGAAATATTATTTCTTTGTATATTTTTCACACTACAGCAACTTTGAAATTGTGAAATATTTACAATCAAAGGCTAACATTATGTTTTTAAAGAATTATGTATCACTTATGTTTTCTTATGTGATATTTTATTCAAAAAAGTATTGCAATTTCCTTAAGGTTGTGACATAATATAAATGCAGGAAGACTGCGTTCATTTTGTATGTTATAGGATGTAAGATCCAAAGGAGGAAAGTATGAAGAAAAAATCTCTTATAGGGATCATCGCAGGGGTAGTTCTTGTTCCCGTAGTGGCTTGTGCGATCTTGTTGAATTTCAAAGGTGTGGGAATTGATGACAGTTCGGCAAGGCGTGAACTTGCTGAGATCAACAGCGAGACGACTTTCAGCATTGATGATGAGGCTATCGCTCTTGCTGCTTCTTCCGATACAAACATGGGGCTTCGCAATATAGCACTTGATGCATTGGATGAAGTTAATGCAGAAAGAGCGGCGAACGGTCTTAACTCCCTTAAATGGGACGGAAACCTTGAAGCTGCAGCCAGCGTACGTTCGCAGGAATGTGAGATCTCATTCTCACATACAAGGCCAAACGGCAAGGCCTGGAACACTGTTAACAGCAGGGTTCAGGGCGGCGAGAACCTGGCATACGGTTTTAACAGTGCCGAAGAAGCCTTCAATGCATGGATGGACAGTCCTACTCACCGTGAAAACATCTTATGGCCCGATTTTAACAAATGTTCGATCGCAATATATGAAGCTGATGACGGAACATTCTACTGGGCACAGGAATTCGGTTATTAAACCACTGCTTCTTCAAAAGAGACAGACCGGATAAGGTCTGTCTCTTTTCTTTTTTATCAATTTATTATATTTTTACTTTTCTGCTAATTCCCGCACCCATCGCATTAGGTCCGGTATGACATGCTATCGAGCAGGACAGGTCGTCATAAAATACTTCAATATCAGGAAAAGCTTCCTTTACAACAGTGCACCAGTTCCCGGCATCGATCCTGTTAACAAAGGAACCTGCAGTACCTATCACAAGCTCATCCCTTCTTATATCCTTAAAACGCGTTGCAAGCTCGGTGTTTATCTCCTCTACTATCCTGGAGGAAGCTTTCTTTATCCCGCGCACTGCCGTTCTAACTTCAAATGCCGCTCCAATAGTTCGAAGGATAGGCTTGATTCCCAAAACATTTCCGACAGTTGCTGCCGTAGCATTTACTCTTCCCGTTTTCTTAAGATACGATAGATCCTCTACAGCAAGATATACGACAGAATCATACGCCGTTTTCTCAAGTACATCCTTTATCTCCGATGCACTTCTCCCGGCTTCGGCCAGCAAAAGAGCATCAAGGACTGACTGTCTTTGTGTAACCGATATCCTGTGATTATCCGCTATCTGTATCCTCCCGTCATAATCCTCCGAAAAAATCTGTGCATTCTGCATGGAACTGCTCAGCCCGGATGACATGGGAATATAAATAATCTCATCATACCCGCTGTCAAGAATACTGTCCCACTTATCCATCAGGTCTCCCGGCGATGGCTGGGATGTACTTACCTCCGCATCCGATGCCAATGCCTCCAGAAATTCTTCCTGTGTAAGATTTACATCCTCTATATAATTTTTCTCATCTATTATAACAGGCATCGGTATACAGAATACGCCTAAACCATCAGCCTCTGCCACCGACATTCCGCTGTTGGTATCTGTCATTACAGCTACTTTCATATGCACTCTCCCTAGTCAGACTATAATAATCCCGGCAGGATCACTCAGTTCTCTCATCTCCCCAGAAAAACAACGCAACCGTACCCGGCCCGGTATGTGCACCAATAGTAGTTCCGATAAAGTTTATTACTATCTTGTCCTTCAATGCAGGTATTTTTTTTTCGATAAGAGCAGCAACCATCCTGGCATCTTCAAGACAATTTGCGTGATTTATAAAACATTTACCCTTATACTCCGGCCCGTCTTCAACATGAAGCATCATCTGTTCCACACAGGCTTCGATCACCTTCTTCTTTGTTCTTATCTTATATCTTGGAACAAGCTTCCCTTCGTTATTTACATTAAGAAGAGGACATATATTCAGCATGTTTCCGAAAAAGCCCGAAACCTTGCCTACTCTTCCTCCCCGGATCAGATAAGTCAGATCCGTTGTAAAAAACCAGTGATGAAGCCTTAATCTGTTCTCCAATATATATTCAGCAATTTCATCAATGGATTTACCTTCATCCCTCAGATCTGCAGCTTTATCCACTAAAAGACCGTATCCTCCGCTTGCAGCCATAGAATCTATTATAATTATTTTCCTGTCGGGATATTTTTCCTTGAGCTCATTCATGGCTATGTTGGCTGAATTGACGGTACCTGATATACCACTCGACAGCGCAAAATGCAATACATCCTTTCCTTCATCAAGGAATTTGGCAAAATGATTGGTATATTCCTCAACATTTACCTGCGAAGTCTTGGTAGCATCTCCATCAGCCATCCTGTTATAGAAGGCAGAAAAAGACATCGATCGGCCAAGATCATCCATATACATCTTACCGCCTATGTAAAAATGAAAACACACATAAGCGATATTTCTTTCTTTAAAATACTTCTCCGGCATATCAACCGTCGAACAGCAGCTTAAAACAAAATCACCCATAACTCTTCCCTCCAGATATTAATTTCTTCTTGTAATGATATCCGCTATCTCCTGATATGATGCTCCGGGCGGTATCTTGAAAATTCCTGAATGTATCTTCTTGTCGTACCTGTTTCTGCACAGATAATCATCAAAATCCGAAGCACTGCCAATTACTCCGGCCCTTGCCAACAGCCTGGCCACCCCGTCGGAAGTGGTACCTTTGGCAATTTCCAATGTGATGGTTTCCGTCGTTTTTATATCCGGTGTTTCTGCCGGTTCCACCTCTGCTTCGGGTTCTTCCGATTCCACCGGCTCTTTCTCTGTCACAGGCTCTTTCTCTGTCACAGGCTCTTTCTCTGTCACAGGTTCTTCCTCTGCTGACGGCTCAACGAAGGCTTCCGGTTCCTCCTCCGTCTCTTCATGTGTTTCCGGGCTCACCGGATCCTGTTCAACATCCGGCGCACCGGCATCACTGCTGTTTTCATCTTCTTCTATATCTTCTTTATCTTTTATATCTTCTTTATCAGTATTCAGACTGTCTGCTTTATCCTTTGCTCCGTCACTGTCCGGGTTGTCTGTATTATCCTCTATTTTGACAACAGCTGTTTCAGCTTCCCTGGCCGGCTTGACCAGTACTGATGCTTCATCCACCATCCCAAGTTCAGTCGCTCTCATCCTGACCTCTTCATCAGACATAGTATCCTTTTTGAACGATACTGCAATTCCCATAAGAACTGCGGAAATGAACAGTCCGCAACCGAGTCCCCTCAGATAACTCTTAAGCTGCATACCTCTACCTCTCAAACAAACCTATAACGAGATTAACCTCACCGACACCCAGATTAAGCTCCTTTGCGATCTCAACCGCTGTTCTACCGGCCTGATGCAGCTCGATTATTCTTCTGTTGTTGTTATCGGGTTCCATATCCTCTACATGCAGATTTGTCTCCGAAGTATCGGAAACATCCGGATCAATATTATCCTTTACAATACTGTCAATCCCATCGACAAAAGCCGCCTGGTTCATTACTGCCTTGTTTCCGGCATCTTCCACCTCACGAGCTGTTGCCTCTGCTTTTCTTACAGTATTTTTCAAATCCGTCTGCTTATCCGTAAGCATATCATAAAGGAACATTACCTCTTTATGACTCTTATTGATCTCCTCCATGATCGTGTTGGAATACTCGCTGACAGCCATTATTTTCTCATTGGATATTTTCTCCAGTCCGCGTTCAGCCTTTTCCATTGCATACTCAATAGAGCTTTCGGTAGCTTCCTTCACCTTAAGGTTCATGCCGTCAAGCTCCCTGTCCGTGATCCTTCTTACCTGATCTCTTATAACATCCTCATCAAAGATCTGATCACTGCTTTCCCTGTCTTTAATTATGAAACTCAAACAAAAAATAATCACTCCTACAATTAGGAGTGTTATTTCCATAGGGGTCATTAAAATCTCCTATCCGGCACAGGTTACAATAGTATTCCTGTGCTCATACAACCTAATCATTGGTTAAATCTTAAGATCAAATCCGGACGAAGCATTCTTTACCCTGACGATACCATCCGCTTCTTTCGCCTTCTTATCCTTACGTCTTATATCTATGAATTCATTCCGTCCCTTTTCCTTGGCATCATGATGCGTATCCGTACCGTCACTGCTTCCGGCTGTCTGCACGGTGTATGCTTCCTCATCACGCTTAACATCCATCTGTGTATGGACATTTATATTGTCAAGGGCAGCTTTGTTGTCTTCATTATGACGAAGTGACGCTATATCCTGAGTACGTGATATAACCGCATTCATTTCCACAGGACTTATCATATCATATCCTCCTACATCATGCAAAGACTCTGTTCACGAAAGCTTTGTTCCGCTTATCCTCAAAGATCACAGAGCCTTGATACGGATATCTGCCCCCTCCTTGACAAATCTGGAGTGTTGAGCAGGAGCCTTCAACTGCATATATACCTCACTTATTGTTATCTTTGTGCCCGGATATGCACAATCGGACACTTTAACCACCGATTCCGTATCCGTAACATCCACCTGTTCAAGATAGGCATCATACTCATCCATCTGTTTAAGTATAGTATCATTAAGTTCCTTATACTCGACACTTAACTGCTTGAAATTCCTGAGCTGATCGGGTGTAAGCTTATCGCCCTTTTTCAGCCTCATTGTAAGAGTGGCAAGTACCGGCTTTATCTGGGAAAGCTTCTTGTTGTTTTCGTTTATTTCCTTCTGCATCGAGGCAGCCCTGAGCTTGATCGTGGGGTCTGCGCCTACCTGTATGTCCGTATCAACACCCATCGTTGATCCTATTATCCTGGCTTCGACATTTCCCAGTGCATGAACACTTCCTCCTGTTATGAAGCCCTTCCTGCCGTTGACCACCACATCACCTTTGCAGAGTATATTACTCTGCATTATTGCTTCGGAATGAACATAGCCTCCTGCTTCGATCGAGGAATTCTCAATGAACTTGGATACAACATTCCTTCCGGCTTTGAGAACCCCCTTACTCATTCCGTTCATACCCCTTGCAATTATGATATCACCGCCGGCCTCAACTTCCGCTCCCTCGACAACTCCCTTAACCTCCACATTTCCGCTGGCTTTAACCCTGAAACCGGCATTAATGTTTCCCGTTACGGTTATGTCTCCGTCATATTCTATATTCCCCGTGGATGTATCAACATCATTGACCTGATATACGTTGGAAACAAAAACCTTATCATCTATAAGCGACACGTTACCGTTAACACCTGAAATAAGTTCCAGTCCGTCCTCGGATACCGTAAGGTTCATACCGTAGCGGAACCGGGGTTCTTCCACGGTTCTCGGTTTTATCTCCTTACCGAATATATCTGTTCCCGGCTCGCCTCTGTCTGCAGGTATAAGCCTCGCTACAACACCACCTGCCTTACATGGACTTATAAGCTCAAGATTGAAGAAATCCACTGTTCCGTCTTCATTTAACTTAGGCTTTGTATTTGGATTTGTGTTGAACAGATAATCAATTCTGCCGTCACATCCCTCTCTGGCCGGAGTTCCGTCAGCAATAACGTAATCCGTGCAGTAATGCCTGTCCGAAAAAAAACTGTTTATAACATCTTCATGAACTCCGTAAACAATCTTTTTAAACTGCAGATCCCTTATAAGCTCATCTTTCTTAAGCTCAGCTCCCTGTCCTGACGCCGGATAGAATCTGACAATACATTTCATCTTATCATCGGAAACATCAAGACTGTAAGTCTCTGCTTCCTCACGACCGGTACCACCCTCAAGCTTTACCGTACATTTCTCACCATGAGATTCCTGAATGGCTTTAGCCACTACAACCTTGTCAACCAAAAGATTCCTTCTGGCCAGATAGTCCTGCATTTCCCCAAATGACAATGCCGCTCCGTTTCCCATAGGCGGTATCAGTTCAAGATATGTCCCGTCACCTTTCACGATTATCCTAAAATAAGCATTGTAATCACCCATAAATTTCCCCCTTTATTCTCTTTTGCAATACCTTTACACAGCTATCGGATATGATCAGCCGTTCACAAGAATACCCATATATTTTCCCATCTTGTTCTTCATCTTTCCGAGAGCCTTGGTATGAAGCTGGGATACTCTTGATTCCGAAACATCGAGAACATTACTTATTTCCTTAAGAGTAAGATCCTCATAGTAGTACATCAGTATAACCTGTCTTTCCTTCTCCGTCAGCTGATCCAGAGATTCCTTCAGCATCAGCTTGAGCTCCTCCTTTTCTATTGCTTCCTCGGGAAGCTCATATCTTGATACGGTTGAACTTTCACTGATCTCTGACCCGCCGGATTCCGTGAATTCATCCAGTGAGATGACATTCGTGACCTTCATCTGTGACTGCCAGTCATCATATTCCTCAGAGGTTATCCCGAGCTCCTTCGATATCTCCTCGTCAGTCGCCGTCCTCCCGGTCCTGCTCTCGATATCTTTTATTGCATTGGAAATATCCCGCTGACGTTTTCTTACCGTACGCGGGATCCAATCCATTTTCCTTATCTGGTCAAGTATGGCACCCCTTATCCTAAGGCTGGCATATGTTTCAAACTTTACCTCCTTACACGAATCGAATTTATCGATCGCGTCTATCAGTCCGAAAATACCATAGCTCACAAGATCGTCATATTCAACATTATATCCCAGATACATTGACAGTCTTCCGGCTACAACCTTTACAAGAGGCGCATACTCCAATATTATGTTTTCTCTGAGCTCACGAGTTGGATTCTTAGTATAATCCGCCCACAATTTCGTCCTCTGTGCATCATCCATAAAATACTCCGTTTCAGATGCTTACCAATACCGTGTTACCCACTTACTCTGCGGTATCTTCATACGCTGATCCGGCATCTTCATCAATATCAGTTTCGCCCTCTGCGCCTTCCTCTCCTTCATCACCTTCATCACTTTGTTTTTCAACAACCTCACCCTCATCATCCACGGGTTTATCGGTTGAAATATCGAACTTATCAAAAATTCCTTTGATTATAAGTCCGATAATGAGAAACAATATCAGGACAACCAGCAGTACTACAAGCATTTCATTCAGGCTGTAGTGCTCCAGCCAGGTGACAATACAGGCAACCGCACCTGCTAACAGCATGACGATAAGCGGCACCTTCTTAGTTTTCATATTTTCACCCGTTATATCTTCTTAATTGGCTTACCTACAGCCTTTATCACAAAATCACCCGTTTCCGGAAAGAACTCAACCGTCCTTCCGTAACTGTCGCCGGTATCCTGTGCCAGGATCGGAATCTTCATTTCCCCGAGGATCTTCACAACAGCTTCTGCGTTTCTTGCACCTACCGCCATTGTTTCGGATTTAGTCTGGAGTGCAAACATCTGTGCACCGCCCGCGATCTTTGCAACAATACGGGATCTTGTTGCTCCCGCATCAACCATGATGCGTACCAGTTCCGCTATTCCTGTGTCGGCAAACTTTGCTATACATTGATTGTTAGCAATTTTCTTACTGTCGGGCAGCATTATATGCGCCAGACCACCTACCTTGGTAATGGGATCCCTCAGCGCAATTCCGATACACGACCCAAGGCCAAGGGTCGTTATCGCATTGGGAGCCTTGCACAGTTTAAGATCCGCCATACCAACCTTTATCATTTCACCCATAATATTATACCCAATACATAATATACATTTTTATCATGACTTTCCGAATGCAAATAAGTATTTATCACATGCCCAGGGAACCGAGGATCTTATCATACGATTCAAGATCGGGAACAAGGATAAAGAAGCCGTCAAGCTTCATGTCATCTGAAAACTGGGTCTGTATAAGCAACATCTTATCGCCCACCTCACCAAACTCAATGGCAGGAACGCTGAGAATGGAACCACACATATCGATACTTATTGCCGGTATCGAGGAAATGATCTTGAGATTAGTCAGCATCGATAACGAGGACAGATATGAACCCGTAATGATATTGCCGATCTCTTTAAGTGCTGACAATTCCATATCTCCGAACTCGGATACGTTATCCACCTCGGGAGTTCCCATCAGCTTGCTGATCAGTGTGATCGCAGATTTCTCTTCAAGAAGGAACATTATGCTTCCGGAGATATCTCCCTCAACGATCTGATATATTCCGGCCATAAGCTGTTCTTCACCTCCCATGGCCTCACCGACCTCGGAAAATTCAAGAAGATCAACCTTGGGAACCTTCATATCCACCTTTGTATTAAGAAGCTGGGCAAGGGCGGTGGTTGCATTCCCCGCCCCTATATTTCCAATCTCCTTGAGGATGTCAAAATACACACCCTCCATATTATTCAAATCAATTTTCGACATTTGATCACCTCATGCAATTTGATGAACGGCCACTTTTATGATGTCTCCTTTTCAGAGATCACAACATTAAGATCCAGCAGCGAGATCAGGGTATCATTATATTTTCCAACCCCGTTAATATATGACGGATCATTGTTTGTACTGCTCCTTGTAGCCGCATCTATACTGTTATCGCCAAGTGTCACTACCTCTCTTACGGCATCGACTATAATTCCCACAGGTGCATTCTGCTCAAGCTTTATGATGATTATCCTGGTCTTGTTGGTATTCTCAACTTCCGGAAGGTTAACCTTCATCCTGAAGCTCATGACCGGAACAACCTCACCTCTAAGATTTATAACACCCTTGAAATAATCCTGGCAGTTCGGTACCCTGGTGATCTTCTGCATACGAACGATATTGTCAACATATTTGATGTCAATACCGTACTGTTCGTCTCCAATATTTATAACGATGTACTGAGTGGTATCGTACTCATTGTTCATTAAGCTTATCTCGTCCATGTTGACCCCTCCTTATATAAGACAATTAGCATCGATGATAAGTGCAACTTCACCATCTCCGAGGATGGTCGCGCCGCTTATCATACGGCTTGTGCAGTTAATATACTTGCCCAGAGATTTAATAACGATCTCCTGCTGTCCGATAAGTTGATCCACAACAAGACCGGCGTATTGATCACCCTTTTTAACGATAACCACTATCATACGGTCGCTCTGACGTTCCGAAACCTCCAGTCCGAGAACCTCATGAAGCCTTACTATGGGAATTACATTTCCTCTTAAATGGATAACTTCCTTAGCTTCAACATACTTAACGTCTTCTTCACTGATATCTTCAATGGTATCGATGGAACCGAGCGAAATAGCATATGTCTCTCCACCGACAATTACCATCAAAGCCTGAATAATGGCAAGTGTAAGCGGAAGCCTTATCGAGAATGTCGAACCCTCTCCCAGCTTGGTCTTTACACTGACGTCACCACCGAGCGATTCTATCTTGCTCTTAACAACATCGAGACCTACGCCTCGGCCTGATACATCGGATACGACCTTGGCCGTTGAGAAGCTCGGCAGGAACAGAAGATCTATGATCTCCTTACTGCTCATATTCTCACCCTGTTCAGCCGTTATCGTTCCGCGTTCTATGGCTTTCCTCTTTACGGCCTCAACATCTATTCCGTTACCATCATCCTTAACCTCGATGACAACGTTGTTACCATCCTGATAAGCATCAAGGAATATTGAACCGGTAGGATTTTTCCCTCGTGCGACTCTTTCCTCCGTGGATTCAAGACCGTGATCGGCCGAATTACGAAGCATATGCATAAGAGGATCACCGATCTCATCAACCACAGTCCTGTCAAGCTCTGTGTCCTCACCGGACATATACAGCTCCATCTTCTTGTTGAGCTTCTTGGAAAGATCCCTGATCATGCGCGGGAACTTGTTTGTAATGCTCTCAATAGGCACCATTCGAACCTTCATAACAGATTCGTGCAGGTTGGTTGTAACACTCTCAAGATACTCGATCTGTTCATTGAAGTTTGAGTTGTTGCCGGCCTGTCCGCCGGAGCTGTATGAAACGAGCGAGTTCTTTGCAATGATAAGCTCGCTCACGAGGTTCATGAGAACATCCAGCTTTTCTATATCTACTCTTACCGTCCTGTTCACAACAGGCTTGTTTGCTCCCTGCTTCTTTGCCGGTGCATTTGAGCCGCCCTGCGGTGCTGCCGCGGGTGCCGCCGGTGCCGCTGCGGGCGCTGCTTCGGCAGGCTTCTCTTCCTTGGCTTTCTGTTCTGTTTCTGCGGTCGCTTCCGCAGCCTCTGACTTGGCCTCCGCCTTGCTTCCGCTCTCTATCGCATCCGAAGCCGAAATCTTTTCACCTACAACCCTGTCTATTTCCGAAACACTGAGGATGGCTGCCTCTACCTTATCGTAGGGCTCCTCGCTTATGATATACAGACTGAAGTCAAAGTCAAACTTCTCATCCTCGATATCCTGTGTGGAGGGTTCCGATATTATGATCTCACCAAGCTCCTCAACAGCCTTGAATACAAGAAACGCCCTTGCCGCTTTAAGGATGCAGGACTCCTGAATAAATACGGTACATCCGTAGATATTCATCTTCTTTTCTTCCGCTTCCTTGATGGCATTTATCTCATGCTCCTGAAGGGCTATGTTTCTCCACTTCTGCTCACCGTTTTCGGATGCACCGTCTCCCTTTGCATCATCTTTGGCAGCTTCCTTTGCATTATCCGAAGGTGCTTCGGCTGCCGCGCCGGTCCCTTCATCAAGGCACTGCTGAAGAGCCTTGATAAGTGCAGCATTATCGTTTGTACCCTCGTCAGATGTCTCCTGAATAGTATTCTTGTACTCTTCAAGGGCATCAAGGGTCTGGAACAGAACATCGACAAGCTGACTCGTTACCTTCATCTTACCGTTTCTGATCTCCGAGAATACATTCTCCATATCGTGAGTAAGAGCCTGCATCCTCTTGTAGCCCATAGTTCCGGCCATACCCTTAAGTGAATGTGCCGCACGGAATATCTCATTTATGGTATCCGCATTCTCCGGCTCATTCTCAAGGATCATCAGCTGATCGCTAAGGCTCTGTAAGTGCTCGTTTGTTTCATCGAGAAAGATTTCCAAATACTGATTAACATCCATGGCTAGTATACCCCCACGCTCTTAATAATTTGATCTGCAACATTGGAAAGAGTAACCACCTCGTCAGCCAGCTTACCTTCAACAATGCTTCTTGGCATGCCGTATACGGTGCAGCTCTCCTCACTCTGTGCAATAACGTGTACCTTCTGACTCTTTTTAAGTTCTTTGATCCCGGCGGTTCCGTCAGCTCCCATACCGGTAAGGACAACACATACTACTTCATCATATCCTCCTCCGATCAGAGATTCATACATATAATTTGCACATGGCTTTACACCTTCTCTTGTCGGTTCGTCGGATAAATGTATCTTAGTGGTCCCCGCACCCTTGACCGCATTAAGATGTGACCCTCCGGGTGCGATATACACATGTCCGTTTGCGATAGTTTCGCCTTCTCTGGCCTCGGTAACGGTTACACTGCTCAGTTCATTAAGCCTTGATGCCAGAGAGGCCGTGAATCCTCTCGGCATATGCTGTACCAGAAGCACCGGAGCCTTAAGATTATCCGGCAGTCTGGGAATAACCTCCTGAAGTGCCTTGGGTCCGCCCGTAGATGATGCTATGGCAACAATTTTCTTCCCGGATACCTTGGGAAGTTCTGCCGGATTTAATGGTCTGTTATCCGAATTCCTGCTTACCGTGGTATGCTGAGCATGTCCCGTTGTAACGGAAGGCTTCCTGTCTGCAGTCTTTGAAGCACCCGCATCACCCGCACGTGATACAGGCTGTGTCTGCTTGTTATGGAAGTTCACATCATACCTTGATACAAACGTTGTGCCCTTACTCAATGTGTGCTGGGCGCTGTGGGCGCCTGCACGAGCCATATAATTCCTGTTGGCATTGGACACGACATACAGCAGGTCAAGAAATCTCTTTTTGAATTCGTCATGTCTTGCATCCGCGACATTCTCGGGCTTTTTTATGAAATCCACCGCTCCGAGCTCAAGCGCCATGATCGTTTCCTTGGCACCCTCACCTGTTGTGGTACTTGCCATCAGAACATTTGCATATACCTTGCTCTTCTGCATCTCGGCAAGCATATCAAGTCCGGTCATCTTCGGCATATAGACATCAAGAACCACCGCATCATACTGCTTTGAGCATATTTTCTTGAACCCTTCAGCTCCGTCTATCGCATAGTCTGTGACCTCGAATCTGCTGTCCGAATTAATTATATCACACAAAACCCTTCTCATGAGTGCAGAGTCATCAACGATAAGTATTTTCTTCTTCAATTCTCATCCCTTCTCTCTTCGTCTGATTTTTCTTTCCTCTTCGAAGATGAATTTGATTATGCTTTCACGCTCATCATTCATAATATTTATGAACTGTATCCTGTGTTCAAACGATCCCGGTCTGCTCTGGAGTTCTTCCGAATACAAAACCCTTCCGAGCAGCCTGTATTCAGTCAGCTTACCGTTTACAAACAAAGAAAACACAAACCTGATATTGCTTCCCTTGGGATATTGCGCCCTTGATATAAACCTTGCTCCTCCGCCGCTTATATCAACCATCACACCATTATTGAACGTAATATCGGTATCCAGGAAATGAACCTGCTCAAGATAGGGGGCATCATCGCTCTCTGCCGGTGTTACACTCCTGGCCTTCATGTCAAGTACACAGTTCAGTCTGTAATATTCACGTCTCTGATACTTACGGATATCAGTGGTAAGTTCCATCACAAGAATAAAGATATTGTCCGCCTTATACCTGTCAATGACCCTCGCAAGACACTGATACAGGCCGGATTGTGTATAAAAGCACAGATTGTACTCTCCGTCAACAGGCAGCAGTATCACCTTACCCTGTTCGATGGGCATGCCTATCTTTATCTGATCCTCCGAAATGATATCATACACCTGGCTTCTGTAATTCTTTTTTTCTCCCTGTTCGCTGTTGTCACCCGAATTATCGATAGTTTCAAGCTCCAACTTGTCTCCCGTCTTTACATACTTTGATAGCATACTTCTTCTCCCTTTTAATTATAGTTTACTGTTGCCATTCCCTGCTTTTTATACCCCTTACCATATTGGCAAAGAAGCCTGTCATTCCGTGTTTTTTAAAGGCTGTTTCCCTTGCATTGTTAGTCAGGACATATGCCAGATTTTCAAAAGCCCTCGCACTTTTTGCATTGGGACTGTCTATTGAGATCGGCATCTGCTGCATAACAGCTCTTACAAGAAGCGGATCCTCCGGAACATATCCGAGATACGTAATAGGTATCTTAAGATATCTGCTGACAACCGCATTCAGCTTGTTAAACAGCT
>JAEEHY010000251.1 GCA_016281085.1 Lachnospiraceae bacterium | reverse complement strand
TACAGCAGAGGAGAAGGCAAACGGACAGAATGTACACATTAATATCATCGCCGTTGCCAATGAGCGCATTTACGGTGATCTGCTTCTGCACAAGGTTGATTCCGACGGAAAGTCACTTGTGGGAGCAACCTTTGAACTCTATAGTGTTGACGGAGATGATGAGATCCCGGTTACCACATCGGGCAGCGCAGGAAGCTACAGTTATGACAGATCAGGCAAGGCACAGGTTCTTGATACGGACGGGGACGGTTACTTAAGCGTTAAGGGTCTTCCTTACGGATACTATCGTGTTCGCGAGAAAAAGGCTCCTTCGGGTTACAACCTGGATACCAATCCCCGTGATTTCAGAATAGTAACAAAGAACCAGGTGGCCACATATGACTTTGAAAATACACTTATAAAGGCCAACATCAGGTTTATCAAGGTTGATATTAACGACGGGCCGATAGAAGGCGTTTCGTTTACGCTTTATAAGCTCGTTGACGGAGAGTACA
Source organism: Lachnospiraceae bacterium (assembly GCA_016281085.1). GTDB lineage: Bacteria > Bacillota > Clostridia > Lachnospirales > Lachnospiraceae > UBA2868. The sequence goes on along the minus strand of JAEEHY010000251.1, from coordinate 10,283 downwards.
AGCCTTATACCACGGTTCAGTCGGATGCTGACGGTATCGTAAGTGTTGAGGGTCTTGGTGCAGGTACATATTACTTCAGGGAAAATGCTCTCGAGGGATATGAAGTTGATGAAAAGAAGATGTACGGCTTCACCATTACGGAGGAGAACAACGGACAGACCTTCACCCTTCCGGATATCGATCATAAGGTGAACGGACTGGCTGCAATAGTAAACACTCCGCTTAAGGGCAAAGCGGTTATCAAGAAGGTGGCAGCTGACAGCGGATCTGCTCTTTCGGGTGCAGTATTTGCATTGTATGATGCCAAAACAAATAAGGTAGTTAAGGGCTATGAAGAATTAACAACCGGATTGGACGGATATACTTCTGCTGAAGGTCTTGACTGGGGTACATACTACTTTAAGGAGGTCAAGGCTCCGGCAGGCTATGCGCTTGATAAGGACACTAAATATGAGTTCACGATAGATGCCTCAAATGTATCTTCGACAATTAACGCAGGAACCGTTAAGGATACCCTTATCCTTGGCGGAGGCAAGCTGGTTAAGAAGGATGCACAGACCAAGGAGGTATTAAGCGGTGCCGAATTCGCACTCTTTGATGAGAACGATAAGGCAGTTCAGGGATATGACAGCATAGTATCCGATGAGAACGGTATTGTTACCACAAAGGCAGATCTTAAGACCGGAACATATTATTTCGTAGAGACGAAGGCACCCAAGGGTTATGTGCTCGATAAGGATACCAGGTATTACTTTACCGTGGATGGATCCAATATGGGCAGGATCGTTGAAGCAAACGCCGAGGGAAAGAAGGACAATACAGCATATGATACCAGGCTTAAGGGTAAGGCAGAGCTGTACAAGTTCACGATGAACGGTCGCGACGAGGCAGGTCTTAAGGGAGCGGAGTTTACACTTTATTATAAGGGCGCCAAGGTTCTCGGCCTCTTTGATAACGATAAGGAGATCGGAACCTATACAACCGATGCAAAGGGTATCATCAGGGTTGAAGATCTTGAGTGGGGTGATTACTACTTCGTAGAGACCAAGGCACCTACAGGCTTTGATAAGAACGAGACTCCGATCGAGTTCACAATAGATGCGGATAATCTTGATTACACCGATGCCGCAAGGTTCAGGTTCTCAAATACACCCGGCAAGGGAAGCATTCAGCTTATCAAGGTTGATGAGAAGACCGGTAACAGGCTTGTCGGCGCAAGCTTCATCCTGTGGCAGGAGGTTGACGGTGTTACAACCCAGATAGTTAACACGGGTTCTTCCGACGGACTGTTCACAACGGACAGTAACGGTCAGATCACAGTTACGGGTCTTGACTGGGGTACATATTATTTCGAAGAGGTTGCGGCACCTTCGGGTTACATTCTTCCTGAAGACCGCATGTCTGAGAAGAAGGTTATAGACAAGGATAATGTGGAGGTATCGGTTAAGACACCTCTCATTATAACCATGCTTAACGGGAAGGCATACGGAAGTCTTGAGCTTATCAAGACCAATGAGGACGGAACAATAGTCCTTGAAGGCGCGAAGTTCGAGATCTATTCTGATGCAAATTACAGGAATAAGATATACGCTAAGGATAACGGAAATGGAAGCTATGAATACACTGATGACAAGTCAGGCGCCGTATCTACCTTTGTTACAGCCAACACGGGCGGCTTCACTGTGGACGGTATCCCGGTAGGTACATATTATATTAAGGAGACAGAGGCTCCCGAGGGTTATCTCATTACCGTAGAGAATGCAGGTGTGTTCACTATAGATGAGAAGAATACCGAGGAGAACAGAAAGGAAGTCAACCTTAAAATAGTATATGTTAAGGATCAGAGGATCAAGGGTTATGTGGAGCTTACAAAAGTTGATGCAGAGGATGCATCAAATAAGCTTAACGGCGTTGAGTTTGATCTTATAAAGGTAACTGACGGCAAGGAAGAAGCAGTCGGTCATTACGAGACGGTTGACGGCAAGATATCGAAGGATACCGTTGGAGCACTGGAGTATGGTACATACTACTTTAAAGAGACCGCAACTGTTGACGGATATAAGCTTAATGATGAAAGATATGACTTTACGATAAGCGAGCAGGACAAGGTTATACAGATAACCGCGACCAATACAAGAGAGCTTGGTAAGGTTGTATTTGAGAAGTATAACTCCGACAGGACCAAGAAGCTTGACGGGGCTGTATATGAGTTATATTCAACCAATCCGGACGGAACAGTTCAGAAACTGTCTTCGATATTCGGAAAAGAATATCACAAGGTTGGAGATTACACAACCGCAAACGGCGGCGTGATCACGGTGGAGAATCTTGCATGGGGCAATTACTACTTCGTGGAAGCAAAGGCACCCACAGGTTATGTCCTTGATAATAAAACAAAGTATTCCTTCACGATAGATGCAGATCATCTTGTTGCATCACTTACAAATGAGAAGGGTGCTACGGACGAGGAAGAGAAGGGCGCGATCAAGCTTATCAAGGATGACGGAGAGGGCCATACCTTAAGCGGAGCTGACTTTGTTCTGTACAAGGATGGCGAGCGTTATCCCGATGATGAGAAGGTATACACGACGAACAGCAAGGGTGAGATCATAGTTAACGATCTGCCTTACGGTACATATTACTTTGTTGAGATATCAGCTCCCGAAGGCTTCATATTACCTGAAGGAGATGCGGCTAAATCAACAGTAGTTGTGATCGATGAGAAGACAAGTGTATCTTCGGTTGATATTAATGTGATTCCGATGAGCAACCAGAAGATCTACGGTTCACTGGATCTTAAGAAGGTCGATCAGGACAGGAACGGACTTGAAGGAGCCGAATTCTATCTTGTAAAGGTAGAGGATGGCAGCGAGAAAAACGTTAAATTAAACGGTGAAAACGGAAGCTACAGCTTCGACAAGGAAGCAGGAAATGTATCTGAGAGACAGACACTTGTAACTAATGGTGCACTTCTTTCCGTTAAGGATCTTCCATACGGAACGTATCGTGTATATGAGAGTAAGGCACCCAAGGGTTATAACAGGATTGAAACACCGTTCGAATTCGTAATAGACAGCCAGGGCAAGCACGTTACCTATGAATTCGAGAATTCACTTATTCAGGCAGGCGTTGAGTTCGTAAAGACGGATGAAGACGGACAGCCTCTTTCGGGTGCGGTATTTACATTGTATAAGAAGACAGACGGAGAGGATGTAAGCCTTGGTACCGTGACAAGTGACAGCAAGGGTGTTGTTAAGAAGAGCGGACTGGGTGCAGGAGAGTACTACTTCATCGAAACCCAGGCACCTGCAGGTTATATTGCAAGCGATAAGGAGTACACCTTTAAGATCACTGCCGAGGATAACGGTAAGACCGTCAGCATAGACAATCCGGACACCGACATGGACGGAGTAAAAGCTGTAATCGATACGGCTAAGAAGGGTGCTATCGTAATACTTAAGAAGGATGAGACGACCAAAGCAGCACTTGACGGAGCGGAATTCTACCTTAAGAACGACGATACGGATGCACTTATCTATGTGACCGGAAATGCCGGAAGCTACACATATTCAAGTACAACAACAGGTACTTCGGTACTTACGACTTCAGGCGGAAGCCTGCGGGTTGACGAACTTCCTTACGGCAACTACCGTATAGAGGAGATAACCTATCCTTACGGTTATCAGGACAGTGATATTGAGATGAGATTCTCGATAGGAACAGAAGGCGTTGTCAATAAGTCTGTAAGCAACAAGCTTATCACGGCTTCAATGCAGAAGGGTGAGTACGAGGGCACATACACTGTTTACAATAAGAGGATACCTTTCAGGGTTCGCATCGTTAAGAAGTACGATCCGCTCCTTTCCGATAAGGAAAAGGCTCTTTCAGGAGTTGTCTTCACACTTAAGAAGGACGGAAGCGAACTGTCTTGGACAGGTACTACAAACAGTGAAGGTATTGTGGAATTTGATGATCTTGAATGGGGTACATACACCTATACGGAGACCGTACCTACAGGTTATGTGGGAACAGAAGGCTCAACCGGAAGCTTCACGGTTGATGCAGGGACAGATAAGTCGGTGATCGACTTCACATCCAACCCTGTATATGTGGTTAATGTATCCAATATCCCCGTAAGCGGATCGGTTAAGCTTGTCAAGTCTGACAAGGATACCGGTGAGGTTATGTCCGGAGTTGTATTTAAGCTGTACAACGCAGGCGGACTTGCAGTATATGCAGTTCCCGGGGACGGAATATATAAGTATGCTGCATCCGACGCCAAGGGAGCAGTCAGCGAATATACAACAGACGAAAAGGGTGAGATCCATGTTACCGGACTTCCTTACGGCAGTGATTACTACTTTGTTGAGGAAACACCCGCAGGCTATGTGATCAATAACAATAAGTACAGCTTCGATGTTAAGGATAACGGGGCTGAGGTTGAAGTTACAGTAACGAATACGAAGATCCGCGGTATGGTGGAACTTCTTAAGAAGGATGCAGTCAGCGGAGCGCCGCTTGAAGGTGCCGGATTCGAACTGTACAAGGCAGACGGAACAAAGATCGGCTCTTATACTACCGATAAGAACGGTATCATATCGGCAGATAAGATCGGTGCGCTTGAGTACGGAAATTACTACTTCGTTGAGGTGTCCGCACCCGACGGTTATATCTTTGATGCTGAAGCCAGATATGAATTCGCAATTAAGAGCAACAATGCAGAAACCATTACGGTGGAGGCAGACAATGACAGGCAGAAGGGAAGAGTAAGCCTTATCAAGTATGACAAGGATACCGGCAAGGCTCTTGAAGGAGCAGTCTTCGGTCTGTACAGAGCTACCGATCTTGAGAACCCTGTTGTAACGGGAACTACCGACAAGGACGGTAAGCTTGCATTTACGGGTCTTAGCTGGATCGATTACGTCATTAAGGAGATCAGCGCTCCCGAGGGCTACGATCTTGACGAGGACAGCTATCCGTTTACTGTTGACGGAAGCAATCTGAACATAGATCTTACAGAGAAATATAAGATCTACAATAAGGAAACACCGGGTGCTATCCGCCTTATCAAGAATGACGGCGAAGGCCACACGCTTGAGGGTGCGGTATTTGAGCTGTATAAGGACGGAGAACGTTATCCGGACAACAATACAACATACACCTGTGATTCAAACGGTGAAATAACAGTAAGCGATCTTCCTTGGGGAACTTACTACTTCGTTGAGATATCGGCACCTGAAGGCTTTGTACTTCCTGAAGGTGATGCCGCAAGGTCATCAACCGTAGTTATCGATGCGAAGAATACAATTAATGCTCTTACGGCGGAAGAGAAGGCTGCAGGTGAGACCGTCCATGTGAACATCATCCCCTGCGACAATGAGAGGATTTACGGAGAGCTCCTTCTTCATAAGGTTGACAGCGAAGGCAAGTCACTTAAGGGAGCAACCTTTAAGCTCTTCAGCTTTGATGGAGATAAGGAAACAGAACTTACAACATCAGGCAGCGACGGAAGCTATAAGTATGATAAGTCAGGCAGCGTTCAGGAGCTTGCTACGGATGCTGACGGTTACCTGAGCGTAAAGGGTCTTCCTTACGGTGTATATCGTATTTACGAAGAGAAGGCACCCGAAGGCTACAATAAGGATACCAATGCCCGTGAGTTCAGGATCGCAGAGCAGGCACAGGTAGCAGAGGTTGACTTTGAAAACAGCCTTGTTAAAGCCAATGTTAAGTTCATAAAGGTTGATAATGAAGACAAGCCTCTTGAAGGAGCAGTATTTAAGCTCAGTAAGCTTATCGGCGGTGAATACAGAGACTATACGACCGTTACTTCGGACAGTAAGGGTATTGTAAGCGTGGAAGGTCTCGGAACCGGAACATACAGATTCACAGAGGAAACACTGATCGGTTATATAGAGAATACCGACGAATATACATTTGCCATTACCGAAGCTGAGAACGGACAGACACTTACCCTTCCGGGAATAGAGAAGAGAGTAAGCGGACTGGCAGCTGTAGTTAACACACCGCTTAAGGGCAGGGCTGTTATCAAGAAGGTTGATGCAGGTGATAAGAAACCTCTTGCAGGAGCTGAATTCGCACTGTTTGATGAAAAGACAAACAAGGTGCTTGAAGGTTACGAAGCTCTTGTAACCGATGCCGACGGATATGCCAGGGCTGAAGGACTTGACTGGGGTACCTATTACTTCAAGGAGGTTAAGGCTCCCGAAGGGTATGCTCTTGATAAGGACACCAGGTATGGATTTGAAATTAACGCACAGAATGTATCCGAAACCGTGAATGCGGGTACGGCTGAGGATGAGATCATCCTGGGCGGCGGTAAGCTCATTAAGAAGGATGCAGACAGTAAGGAAGCACTTGCCGGTGCAGAGTTCGCACTTTATGACGGCGAGGGAAATCCTGTTCCCGCTTATGATGTGATAAGATCCGATGAGAACGGTCTTGTTACTACAAAGGGAGATCTTAATATTGGTACCTACTACTTCGTAGAGACCAAGGCTCCCGAGGGTTATGAGCTTGACGCAAATACAAGATATTACTTCACGATCGATGAGTCCAATATGGGCACTATCGTTGAAGCCAATGCAGAGGGTAAGAAGGACAATACCGCATACGATACAAGGATCAAGGGTAAGGCTGAACTGCACAAGTTCGCAAAGAACGGTCAGGACAAAGAGGATCTTGCGGGAGCTGAGTTCACTCTTTACATGGGTTCCAAGCTGCTCGGCATTATTGATTACGACAGCAGGGTAGGTACTTATGTAACAGACTCAAGAGGAATCATAGAGGTCAGTGATCTTGAGTGGGGTGAGTACTACTTCGTAGAGACCAAGGCACCTTCGGGATATGATCGTAACGATACACAGATCAGATTCACGATAGATGCATCAAACCTTGATTACACAGGTACCGTAAGATTCGAATTTGAGAACACTCCGAGCAGGGGAAGCATACAGCTTATAAAGGTCGACGAGGCTACCGGTAACAGGCTGGTAGGAGCAGTGTTTAAGCTGTGGCAGGAGATTGACGGTGTTAAGACACAGATAATAAATGTGGAAACACCGGATGGACTGTATACAACAGATTCAAACGGACAGATCACTGTAAGGGATCTTGAATGGGGCACATATTACTTCGAAGAAATTGAGGCTCCTTCGGGTTACGAATTACCTGCAGACCGTCTGTCTTCAAAGAGAACCATAGATAAGGATAACGTTGCGGGTTCCGTAGAGACACCGCTTGTGATCACCATGCTCAACAGCAGGGTATACGGAAGCATGCAGCTTATCAAGACAAATGAGGACGGCACGATAGTTCTTGAGGGCGCTGTATTCGAGATCTACAGCGACAGTGATTACAGGAACAGGATCGGTGCTCTTGACAGCGGAAACGGAAGCTATGTATACAGCGAAGAGAAGAAGGGTACAACTACCGAATTTGTAACTAATAACGAAGGTGGTTTCACGGTTGACGGACTGCCTGTCGGAACCTATTACATCAAGGAGGTTAAGGCTCCCGAAGGCTTCCTTATCACAGTCGAGAATGCAGGAATGTTTACGATCGACGAAAGGAATACCGAGGATAACAGAGAGCTTGTAGACCTTAAGATAGTATATGTAAAGGATCAGTGCATCAAGGGATATGTTGAGCTTGAGAAGATTGATAAGAATGATGACGAGAACAAGCTTAACGGAGTATTCTTCGACCTTTACAGGGTAAATGACAAGGGAACCGCAGCACAGTCTGAGGTTAAGATCGGAAGCTATGAGACAGTAAACGGAAGGATCGCGAAGGAAACCGTCGGAGCACTTGAATACGGTGATTACTACTTCGTGGAGACCGCAACCATCGCCGGCTATGAGCTTAATGCAACGCCTATAGAATTCTCGGTATCCACTCAGGATGAAGTAATAACATTAAAGGCGGAGAATGTAAGAAAGCCCGGTAAGGTTACGCTTGAGAAATACAATTCAGACAGAAGCAAGAAGCTTGACGGCGCGGTATTCGAGCTGTATTCAAGCAATCCCGATGGACTGCTGCAGAGGATTGCTTCGATATTCGGAAGCGACTACCATAAGGTAGACGAGTACACGACAAACGGCGGTACCATTACTGTCGAGAATCTTGCATGGGGCAACTACTACTTCATCGAGAAGACCGCACCTAAGGGATATGTTGCTGATACCGAGACGAAGTACGCATTCACGATCAATGCGGATAACCTCGAGGTTTCGCTCACAGGCGAGAAGGGTGCGATAAATACCGAAGAAAAGGGAGCCATCAAGCTCATAAAGGATGACGGTGAAGGACACACCTTAAGCGGAGCTGACTTTGTAATGTATAAGGACGGCGAGCGTTATCCTGACAGCGAGACGGTATACACAACAGGTTCGGACGGAAGCTTCACAGTAGGAAATCTTCCTTACGGTACATATTATTTCGTAGAGATTTCAGCACCCGAAGGCTTCGTATTACCGGAGGGAGATGCTGCGAAGACAACATCGGCCGTTATTGATGAGACAAATACGGTTTCATCAGTTGAAGTTAACGTTATTCCGGTTGGAAATGAAAGGATATACGGTTCACTCAAGCTCAGAAAGGTTGACGGCAACGGAGATGAACTGAGCGGAGCAGAGTTCAATCTTGTAAAGGTAGAGGACGGAACCGAAAAGAATATCAAGCTTACGGGAACTGCAGGAAGCTACAGCTACGAAGGCGCAGCAGGCTTCATTGAAGGAAGACAGGCTCTTGAAACCAACGGTGCGAACTTAAGCGTAACGGGACTTCCTTACGGAACATACCGTGTATATGAGAGCAAGGCACCCGATGGCTACAACAAGGTTGATACGCCGTTTGAATTCAGGATAGATGCACAGGGTAAGGAGGTCGTATATGATTTCGAGAACTCACTTATCCAGGCAACGGTTGAATTCATCAAGGCTGATGCTGACGGAAGACCGCTTGACGGAGCAGTATTTGAACTGTTCAAGGTTAAGGCGGAGGGTGATGTATCACTCGGAACCGTAACCAGTCAGGCAAATGGTAAGATAACCAAGTCCGGTCTTGGAGCAGGTGACTACTACTTTGTTGAGACAGAGGCACCCGAAGGCTACAACCCGAGTGACAGGACCTACACATTTAAGGTTACGGCTGCCGACAACGGCAAGGTTGTGGGAATAGACAATGCAGATATGATGATCAAGGATACTGCAGTGGCTATCAATACACCCAAGACAGGTTCGGTAAGGCTTAAGAAGGTTGTAAAGGAAACCAATAACGGACTTGAAGGAGCGGCATTCGATCTGTACAAGAAGGGTGACAGTGCTCCGATCAAGAAGGATATAGTATCCGATGCGGAAGGCTATGTAAGGGCAGACGGTCTTGAGTGGGGTGTATATTACTTCAGGGAGACCAGGGCTCCTAAGGGTTATGTCCTTGAGGAGGATAAGACTTATACATTTGAGGTTAATGCCAAGAATGTATCAAATGTGATAACGCTGGATATTAACGGAAAGGATCTCGTGGCAGAAAACGAGCTGATCCTCGGACAGGCTAAGCTTATCAAGCAGGACAGTGTAACAAACGATCCGATTGAAGGCGCGGTGTTTGCACTGTACAACGCTAAGGACGATAAGGTTGTTGAGGGTTACGGTGAGCTTAAGTCCGATGCAAAGGGTGTTATCATCACCAACAGGGATCTTGAAGCAGGAAGCTACTACTTCAGGGAAGTAAGTCCCGCACAGGGATATGAGATTAATGAAGACAAGTACTCATTTACCATCGATCAGGCAAATATGGACAAGGTGGTAAGTGCAGGAAAAGATGATGGAAAGGGCGTTGCTTACAATACACCTATAAAGGGTAAGGTTGAGCTCCTTAAGTATGTAACGGATGATGACGGAATAAATCAGAAGGGACTTGCCGGAGCGGAGTTTACACTTTATAAAGAAGAATCAACGCTCGGAATCAAGCATAATAAGGAATACGGCAAGTACACAACCGGCGCTGACGGAATGATCAGTGTGACCGATCTGTTATGGGGTAACTACGTATTTAAAGAGACCAAGGCACCTGCAGGTTATGTGCTTGACAGTACGGAGATCGAATTCACGATCAGTGCTACACAGCTTGACTATACAGGTGATTACAGACTGTCACTCGAGAATAAGGCATTTAAGGGTGCTGTCAAGCTGGTTAAGTACTATGCAGTGGACGGTGAAAATAAGGGCACTCTTGAAGGTGCGGCATTTAGGTTCTTCCGT
>JAEEHY010000250.1 GCA_016281085.1 Lachnospiraceae bacterium | reverse complement strand
TTACCGCAGCTGTGATCTGTTTAAACACTATATGCTCAAAATCATACCGTCTGCGTATAGTGCGCTCTATCATTTCAATCTCATCCTCAGTAAGATCAGCATATGCAACAAACATAACATCCTTATCGGGATCACTCCGGAGAGGCAGAGCTTTATGGATATATTTCTCAAAGGCATGTTCCCTCGATCCCATCCAGAAGCCCATTATCGACATCTTATCATCCTTAACGCCAAGCGCCGGCCTCAGCTCGAGCATCTTCGCTATGTTGTGGACCCGTTCGCTTATATATCCCCTGTTTGCCATGATCTCCGTTGAGCCGATTATGAAGCTGCAGTGGATATGCTTCTTAATCTCATTAAGTTCCTCAACGATCCTTTCAGCCGGCTGATTCTGCTGAGCCAGCCTGTATGCGATCATAACCAGCATTCCGGCCGCGCAAGAAAGCCCTTCCGAATTAACGACCGTAACATTTTCAAACGATCTTGCCGCCTCTGTGGCTCTCTCGTACTCAACGCTCATACTGGTGGATATGGCTATATGGATAACCTGATGTGCCTTTCTTAACATCCTCCCGAAGAACTCCGTATAATCTGATATCTCCGGTGCTTTTGATATTGCTTCTCCGCCATTCTGTATATAATTGATCAGTTCATCGCCACCCATCTCAAAGTAATCCCTGAATGTACCGTCTTTGGTACATATTGAAAACGGAATTATATCAAGACGCAGCTGTTTGATGACCGCTTCCGGAATATCGCTTGTGCTGCTGGCTGTTATAAGCACGGGGATCTTTCTTATGTATCCCTTAGCCGTACTGATCTCATCCTGTATATTCCTGTTATCTGCTCCGTACGTAAGCTTTTCCACCGGAATATGCTTAAGGAGCATATCCTGAAGACGGCTTCCCGATACCGGCTTGATCAGATATCCGTCAAATCCCGCAGCATTGTACAGTTCTCTGTTCTCGCTTCCCGCATTGGCTGTCAGTACTATTACAGGAACATCTCTGTTAAGACCTCCTGTCTGTGCCCTTATAGCCTTAAGAGCCTCTATGCCGTCCATTTCCGGCATGTAATGATCCATAAGTATCACATCATAGTGCCTGGTCAGGGTCTTTCTGAGCGCCTCGATACCGGAGACTGCAGTATCGACAACCACATCCGTTCCAAGCAGGAGCTTACTCTCCACCTCAAGGTTTAACTCATTGTCATCAACTATGAGAACAATGGCTCCGGGAGCGCTGAAACCCGCCTTATACTCCTTATATACCCTGCTGTTTCCGTAATTGGCAATATTGATATCTCCGACTGCTTTGGAATCCGAAACAGTCTGCTCAAGGGTCACGGTAAATGTTGATCCTTCCGTGTAAACACTGTTGACCGTAACCTTTCCTCCCATCAACTCGACAAGCTGCTTAACGATCGACAGTCCCAGTCCCGTTCCTTCGATATAACGGTTCTTCTCCATGTCAATCCTCTGGAATGCATCAAACAGATGCGGGATGGCATCCTGTTTTATACCAATACCTGTATCTGTGACGGATATTTTAAGCATTACCTTGTTCTCACCGGTTTCATCACACTCAATGTGCAGGCCTACAGACCCTTCACGTGTATACTTGACAGCATTGTTTAAGAGGTTTATGAGCACCTGTTTTATCCTTACCTCATCTCCGTACAGTACGGAAGGCACCTCGGGATCAATATCCACAGTGAACTCAAGACCTTTTTCATTTGCCCGAAGCCAGATCATGTTTACTATTTCCGATATCATATCCCCGACACGATAGTCAACGGGAACAATCTCCATCCTTCCCGCTTCCATTTTGGAGAAATCGAGTATGTCATTTATAAGGGACAGCAGCAGCTTGCCGGCTCCTTCGATATTTCCCGCATCTCTCAGTATCTCCTCAGATGCATCCGGCTGCCTTAGTATGATCTCGTTGAGTCCGAGTATCGTATTTATGGGAGTACGTATCTCGTGGCTCATACTCGAGAAGAATCTGTTCTGCGAACGGTTAAGCTCCTCGACCCTGTCGGCCTCCTCCCTCGCATGTCTGTTTTCCTCCATAAACAGCCTGTTTTGGAAGCTAACCATAACGAAGCACACCACTCCGACAAGCACGATCGAAATAAGCTGATCCACATGAAACATAAAGTCCGAGTGAGTGTGAACCGTATTCGGGAAATAATAGTCGATCACATTTTCAAATATTGCCATTCCCGTCAGAAGTATGAGCATTATGGTCCGCCATCTGCCGGTAAGCACGAGGCCTATATACAGATAGCTGAACATGACCCATACCACTCCGCCGCCCTCAACGCCTCCGCCGAAGAAGAAAATGGCAGGATTGATCACAAATACCAGTCCGGCAACAATAAGACGCACTCCCAGCTTAACCCTGCCCCTTGTAACGGACGTATAGGTAATTATCGGTACGATCACTATCACTCCGACAAGGAACACTATTTCAAGAACATTCTCACCGGTCAGGATATCACCTACAAGTGCAACAAACACAGACGATATGGCAATGACGGTAAGAAGCGCGAATATGCGCTCCTCAAAGCTTTTTTCGGTATTAAGAAGGTAGTCTTTAAACCTGTTGAACAGCTTTATCATTTCACACCTCCTTCATAGCTGACTGCCGTTTCCGGAAGTATGTTTTTCATCACTCTTTCGAAATCACCCAGCTCGATCGGCTTGGCAATAAATCCGTCAAACCCCTCGTTAATAAACATTTCACGGGCACCGCTGACTGCATTGGCCGTAAGTGCGACGATAAGAGGGTTCCTGCCCTTGTTCCTGGCCACATCCCTCAGTCGTTTCATGGCTTCAACACCATCCATCTCAGGCATCATATGATCCATGAATATAACATCATAGTCTTTGTCCTGATATTTCTTTACAGCCTCCTTACCACTGCCGGCCACCTCGGTTATCATCCTGTAATCGCCAAACAGTCCCGCAGCAACCACAAGGTTCATGGGTTCATCATCGACTATGAGCACCTTAAGCCCTTCAAACAGCACTTTACCCCGCTCATTTGACAGATCCTCGTCTGTATTGACCGCACCGTTCAACAGTCTGGTTATGGTAAAACCGTACAAGGGTTTGGGCAGAAGCACTATACGGCTTCCCTCCGGCTTTATGAAATCATCAAAGGCGGAAACCGCTACCGTTATTCCCTGTCCGGCAAGATCATCAAAGAACTTTTGGTTAAGCTCATACTCCTCCCTGCCCATGAATATATGTGTCACGTTCAGCCTGTGCATAAGACGTTCCACTTCTTTTACCGTTTCAGCCGAATACAGAGGACATTTAAGCCCCTGTGCCATATTGACAGCCATACTCTTATAGAATTCACGCACCTGCGGGATATCATACTTATCCGGCCGAACATGGAATACCACATTTCCGTCAAACCTTGAATCAACCGACAGGCTGGGTGTGGGATCTATGACAGTCTGCGGGATCGTTGCGCGCACGGTTGTACCGCTCCCCTTTTCACTCTCAATCTTAACAAAGCCGCCCATCCTGTGTACAAGACCGTACACAACGAAAAGTCCGAGCCCTATACCTCCCGTACTCCGGTTTCTCTTCTTGTTGGCCTGATACAGCCCTTTGACGGTCGAGGAAATGTCTTTCCTCTCCATCCCCATTCCGGTATCCGTTATCTCTATGCACAGATTTACACCGTACTCCCTGGGCGTTGAATATACCCTCAGATACACTCCGCCGCGTCTCGTGAACTTACATGCATTGTCTATCAGGTGTCTGAATATCTTCTCAAGCTTTCTTATATCGCCCCTCATGATCATCGGGATCAGGGGATCGAAATCCACCACGAACTCGAGCTCTCTCATCTTATCCTGCAGTTTAAGTCCTGCCACGACATCATTTATGAGTGAAGTGCTTATGTAATTCTCCTCCTCCAGGACCACCTTCCCGCGCTTAACCTCTGTGTAATCCTGGATATCCTCTATCTGGTAAGAAAGCCTTACTCCGGCATTCCTTATCTCATCCACTTCCCTGCCGACTCCCTTTTTAAGAAGCAGGGCCGACATACCGTTAACAACATTTACGGGCGTACGAAGCTCATGAGATATATTGGACAGGAAATCCTCCATATCCTTGTCATAGGCATCAATATTGCGTCTGCTCTCTTCGACCTTGCGAACTCCCAGTTTTCTGTTTTCAACGGAGTATTTGCAGTAGAAATATACGCACAGGACCGCTGCGATATGCAGGGCTGTCCTCGATATGTTAAGTGAATCAAATATGATGCTTCCGCTCTTAATCACAAGAACGAACTGGATAACCATGATAAATGCATATTCCGCCATGAGGCAATTGAGCATAAACATGCGGTCAAGAAGCGAATAAGTAACAAGCATGAGCATGATGATGATCGAAACATCAAAGAAGCTGGTTTCATGAACTCCGTGAAAAAAAGCAGCCAGCATACCGAAAATGAGATAAAGCATTTCGCTGTTTGCGTCTTCCATGCGCTGCCTTAAATATACGGTCCATAATGCTATTATCCCGATAGCAAGCAGCGGAAGCACCCAGAACTCCCACCCCTCAAAATAACTCTCAATGATCAAACCCAGCGTGGCGATGGTGATTACGGAAATGATAAAGCGATGTCTTCTGATCTTATTCATAAACAGGTTTCCTATCTGACGTTTACTTTTCTATATAATACCGAATTTCTGATGAAATTCGCTATTCTATACTCTTAAGGAACATCTCTACCCTTTTCCTGTTGATATAGGGCTCTATCTGCTTCTGATTCAGGATCAAAGCACCTATTTCAAGCTTATCACCATTTTCGGTAAGCCTGACTATCCTTGCCTCAAACTGAACCACGACTTCCGAGTCAAGTCCGGTCACATCGATCCGGTCATCAACCTGCAGTTCGTCTGCGATCCCTTCCCTGTTAACCGTGATCCCGATACCGTTTTCACTGATATTGTCAACAATCCCGACAATTTCCTTATTTGTGACGTATATAAGACAGGACATCCCCGATTTAAGCCTTGAATATACTCTTCGTTCTCCCGACATTATGGTTCCTCCCGGACAGATCACACCAAACAGATCTGAATTAGTTTCATGATATCACTTTCAGGATGTATACTCAATAATGATTTATCCTTTGCACAGCTGACATACACCTCAGACCGGCAGGCTGCAAAGGGGCTCATTCATCATATCCGTCATAATCATCGTTGTCTTCATCTTCGTAGTCACCATAATCCTCATATCCTTCGTATCCGTCTTCTTCATATTCGCCTTCTTCGTATTCTTCATACTCTTCATAACCCTCATATTCATCATATCCGTTCAGATCATTTTCAAGATCCGTTTCGTTTTTAACATCCTCACTTTCATATGCTTCGACATATCCCGAAGGCTTACGGATTATCAGGCTTATAAGCCGGCTGTGATGCAGGACAAACACGGCCGCAAGCATGAAGAGGTGGGTATAAAAAGCACCGATGAGATAGTAATTGCGTTCAAGCAGGTATCCGTTGGAAAACCCGACATAACACAGCATTCCCGTTATCAGCAGCCCGAGGATCAGAAGGTAAATATTCCTGATCACATTTTGGAGTGCATGGATAAAATCAAGAAAGGATGCATCAAAATACACAAACCTGCCGACCATAAGACCCAGATAATACAGCATTACCGGACTGTACTCACTCTCATCGCCGATCACATTGAGCCACAGCAGTATAAAGATCACGTAGAACATCGCCAGCATCCTTACGGTTGCCTTTTCCTCCCTGTTTATTCTCTTAAGCGGTATGATCAGCCTGTCAAGTATGCTGTTAAGCACGCAGGACAGGCAAATAAGCACGAGAAGCACAAAATCCTTACCATTCTCCCATACGTTGACAAAAGCGCCGAATCGGGCGTATTCCTCGCTGCTCACGCCCGCCTGTATCAGAGAGTATATATGGTTGCATATTATGTAGGCGCACGAGAAGGACATGACCGACGTTGCGGATATGACCATTTCATAGAAACGCTGTACCCTGTTATTTGCGCGGTCATACAGCTCCCGTTTACGTTTCTTACCTCTCATCCCCGAAACCGACAGTCCGACACCTCCGAGGATCATGGATATGCACATGATCACCATGACAAAAGCCATAAGAAAAAATATAAGCTTCTTATCCCAGGTAAAGTCAGGATTAAGATATGCATCGACAGTCATTTTTTTCAGCTCCTTTTTTAAGATTCTGTTGTTCTTTTCGTTTTGTACTGTATTGTGTGTAAATAAGAAAATATGGTATAATGGAACTATTCAGAGCAGCACATATATTTTATATTTCTACGGAGGTAATGGCCATGACATACAGGGATATAGTTGACAGGATGAGGGATGTATTTGAAGATGCCGATGCCCGGAATATATTTGAACATATAGCCATTCAGATAAATATCACAGGCGAAGGCTCCGGTGTAATGTACCTCGAGGTTGCACAACGCCAGGTTTCGGTAGAGCCGTATGATTACTACGACAGGGACGGTCTTGTTGTGATCGACTCGCATGTACTTATGGATATCTGCGACGGGAAATATACACTGAGGCACGCCTACAAACAGGGAATGCTCACATATCAGGGCAACGAACGCAAATGGCTTGCCTGCCTTAACAATATCACTCTTCAAAGATAATTAATGCGCGCAAGTGTACCGCATTGTATTTAGATGTACATTTAATTACATGATTCCTGTACTTCTTCCCGGTATGGCCTGCTGTATCTACGGTACGGCTATCTTTATTGCCCTGTCACGTATCCCGATGATCGCATGATCAGTATTTCCGCCATACTCACCATCCAATGTCCATGCAATTTCCTTTTCACTTATCACTTCGACAGTTCTGACCTTCGAAGACACTATATCCGGAACATCCTGTTTTCCCATAAGTATTGCCTGTCTTATCCTGTCAAGCTCAACGAATGACGAAGGCGTCCTGACAAACAGACAGTCCAGCAGTCCGTCGTTCATAAGTGCACCGTCCGGAACTATATTGGTCATTCCTCCCACAGACAGAGTGTTGCCTGCAAATCCGAAGATAAAGTCATCCTCATATTCCTTATCATCCATCCTTACAACCGCATGCACGGATGCTTCGGCAATCCTCTTGGGCTCCATGCTCTTTAATATCTCAATAAAATATGCGGCTACCCCGAGGATGTTCTTCATCCCCTGATCCGTACTGTAGCTCACATCCGTAAACAGTCCGAATGCCGCAACATAGGAAAACACACTTCCGTTGAATACACCGGCATCTATCTGCTTGAACTTGCCGTTAACTATGGTCTCGGCAGCTTCTATCGGATTGGTGGATATCATCAGTGAAGAAGCGAAATCATTTACTGTACCGGTCGGTATATAACCGCAGCAGACATCCTTATCAGACTCTATCACACCGGCAAAAAGCTCGTGAAGCATTCCGTCTCCGCCGCTTGTAACAACCATATCATACTCACCGGCATGCTGTGAAATGAACACTTCTCCGTCTTTTGCGGCAGACGTGGGATGCACGGTAACATCATATCCGGAAACCGTAAAACGCCACAGGATATCCGAAAGAGCCATCCCTATCTCACCCTTGCCTGAATAGGGATTATATACAAACAGCATTTTTTTCCATTCCTTTGTTCTCATTACAAATATCGCCTCAGTTCTTATCCTCTTTGCCGAGAATATCAGCCAGCATTTCCAGCATCCTGGGCACATCATAAGGCTTGGCCAGATGACCGTTCATTCCGTAATTGATAGCTTCCTTCCTGTCATCCTCAAAAGCATTGGCTGTGACTGCAATTATCGGTATAGCGGCCTTCTTCGTATCCTCCATGGCCCTGATCAGCTTAGTCGCTTCATACCCGTCCATAATGGGCATCTGAATGTCCATGAGTATCGCATCATAATAGCCGGAAGGCTTATCCTCTACCAGCTTTACGGCCTCCGATCCGTCATTTGCCACTTCGATACTAAGACCCGCCTCCTCAAGGATGGCTATCGCGATCTCCCGGTTAAGCTCATTGTCCTCGGCGAGAAGAAGCCTCTTTCCCTCAAAGGCAAGTGCGGAACCGTTCTGTTGTTTGATCTTTCTCTCATTCTTATTTATCGCGCACGGAATGGTCACAATGAACTCAGAACCCTCTCCTTCCGTACTGTCGACAGTTATGGTTCCACCCATCATATCCACAATATTCTTGGTGATCGCCATTCCCAGACCCGTTCCCTGGATACCGCTGACCGTACTGCTTCTCTCCCTTGTAAAGGCCTCGAAAATATTCTGCCTGAATTCTTCACTTATACCTATCCCGTTGTCCTTTATCCTGAATTCGTAGCTGCTTACATTCTCATCAACAGGAGCTTCGCTCACCTTAAGACTTATGGAACCCTTTGCCTGAGTGAATTTGACCGCGTTGGTCAGAATATTCAGTAATATCTGGTTAAGCCTTAATTTATCCGTGATGATATCCTTATTCACCAGCCCGTCAAGATCTACGGTAAATTCCTGATCCTTCTGCCTGATATTGGGCTGAATGATCTCCTTTAGATCCCTTATCACGTCCGGAAGAAATACCTCTTCCTCATCAATGATCACCTGCCCGCTCTCTATCCTGCTCATATCCAGCACGTCATTTATAAGGGACAGAAGATGCTGGGATGACAGTGCGATCTTGGCAAGATAGTCATCCACCTGCTCTTTATCGTCTATATTCGATTGTGCCAGTGACGTGAAACCGACAATGGCATTCATCGGCGTGCGTATGTCGTGGGACATATTGTTGAGGAATGTAGTCTTGGCACGGTTTGCACTCTCGGCAAGATCCAGAGCTCTCGCAAGTGCTTCACGGCTCTTTGCGAGCTCCTCATTCTTCTGCTCAAGCATACGCCGTGCATTCTCCTTAACCGCAACCTCCTTATGGCTCCTTCTCGTATCGCGTATCAGGAATGCGATGATCAGTATCGCAATTGCCAGTACTATACTTCCGAACACCGCCATATGATCCCTCATGACATCTATGAAATCATAGGAATACAGTCCGCCCGTATATCTGAACGCAAGATTCCTTGCGTAATCGTCGCCAAGGACATTAAGCCCCCTGTTAAGCAGCTTTATCAGTCCCTCATTTCCTATCTCAACGCCAAAGCATCTGTCATCATTACTGCTGAGCTGACGCATGGAAAGCTCTCTGTATTCGCGGTTCTTAAGTATATCACCTGCGCGCAGTCCGTTAAGCGTGGTACAGGTTGCCTTTCCATCCAGCACAGACTTCAGACAGTCCTCTATCGAAGAGCACAGTACTATCTGAGCATCAGGGAAATTGCTCTTCACGAAGTAAAACTGCATCTTGTTATTTTCGTTTACGGCAAACTTTGATGTGGTTGATTCGTTATAATTCCCCGAAAAGATAAGTTCAGTGGAAGAAGATGCCACCGGAACACTCTGGTATATACCGCTCTCCTCGGAATAATACATTCCTCCGCCCACCGGAAACGCCACATCAACGTTCCCGTTACTCATATCGGCTATCATATCATCATAGCTCTCGTATCCCGAAAAGATTATCTCCTTGGATACACCCACGCTCTCAAGCAGCCTTGGCATCAGATCCTTTATTATTCCGTTAACGCTTCCGTCGGGAGCTGTGTCACTGTAAGGCAGATAATTGTTAAGATAACCCACCCTGAGCTTCTCATGAGACTTTATCCATTCCTGCTCCGAAGCCGAGCTCGACCTTCCGGACAAACCGAATTTGTAATATTTTATCTTCAGGGAGATTATATAATTACTCTCTTCCGCCGCAAGCTCACTCTGTGCTTTGTTCAGCTCTTCAAGGATATCCGGACGGTTGATATTGACGCAGAGATAGTAGTCAGATGCCCCGAATGTACTCAGAACCTGCATATGTTCCTTACCGTAAGCACCGTCGCCCTCCGCTGCCATTACATCTATTTCATCAGCTTCAAACGAAGCAAACAGATCATCATAATCATCATATGTTATGACTTCCGCCTCCACATCATGTTCTTCAAGATATTTAAGCAGTACATCATGAACAACACTTTTAAGAACGCCTATCCTGCAGCCGTTCATGGTATGAGGATCCGAAGTGATCTCCCAGTCCCCGTCATGCTTCACAAGATTATAATTCTCGTTTCCCATTGCCAGCTCGGGAAATCCTATAAGCCCTTCCCTTTCGGGTTTATAAGCTATTCCCGCAAGAAGATCCACTTCACCGTTAAGAAGCTTGTCATACATTTCGGCAAAAGAGCCATACACATACTCATATCTCCAGCCGGTATATTCGGACAGCTTGAGATAGTATTCATACGCATATCCCTTCTTGACCGCTCCTTCGGCTGCACCTTCCTCGAACACTTCATTCTCGTAATATCCGACTCTCACAGTCTTCTGCGCAGGCAACGCCGAAGCATTGGCTTCCTGCACGGTCATGGATACCGCAACGATCAGAGCCAGGACCCCGGCCAGTGCTTTTTTTAAATATTCGGTTATGAGATATCCGGTCTCTTTCCTGTGCATTTCCTATCCCTATTCATCTTAAAGTCAGCCAAAGATACTGTTCGTCACATATTCTGTCAAAAACACTCAACATACCGTCTGCTTTAAGTCCAAACCACTTACACAGAATAAAGTATATCACATTTAAAACAATTTATCATTGCCAATAAAGCAATTCTTAAGTATAATTTATAATAACTATTTCGAATGAGACATAGATTTATGAATCAGACTACTACAATGCACAAGGAGTGATGCCAAATGAAAACAGACAATTATACAATTACCGGCGACAGCTCGGACATTACCGAGATCCATAAAGTGATCGAAAAGGTTGCACAATTCAACGACCTTCCCGACAAGGATTTAAAAAAGCTTCAACTTCTTGCCGAAGAGCTTGTTGGAATGGAAAAAGGTCTGCTCGGTTTTTCAAAGGGCGATTTTCATATCGAAAACACCGACAACGAATACAGGCTTTGCCTTCACGCTGACATGAACGTTGATCTTGATACCCAGGAGCGTTTTGTCAACATGTCGAAAACCCAGAAGAACGAAGCATATAAGGGCTTCCTCGGCAAGGTTCGTCTGGTTGCCGACACCTTCCTGTATACACCGACCGGCGAGGAAATGCTGGGATTTGAATCATATGCTCTTTCCGAAACATACTCACCGTATTTCTCTCCCGCCGACTACGATATGACCTGGTCCTTCAGTAAATATAAGGATGATCTCGATGAAGCCACCCCTCAGTGGGATGAACTTGAACATTCGGTTATAGCCAGTCTTTCAGACGACCTGCTCGTAGGTACAAGAAACAAATCAATCGACATCGTGGTCGTTAAGAAGTTTTGATGTAACAACTACCATAAGGCAGCCGTTTTCAACAGAAACGGTTGCCTTATTTTTTATGAATTCATTGCTAACACCGATCGGATGATCCGAAGTCAGGACAGCATCCTCAAGCTCATATTCCGCTCCCTTTATAAATACTCCCGTACTTCTGTCAGTAAGCGAAAATACCGACAATGCGCAGTCATCTTCCGCCTCTGCTTCAATAGCGGAATCCGAGAATATGATGAACTGCGAACCATTGTCGATGATACAGACCTTCGCCCCCGCACCGGCCGCATACTGAGCTGCCTGAATATTCGCAAACGCATGATCGGGTCTTCCTCCCATTGCGCATATGATATAAATGCTTACATATCCCATTTCCAGAGCCCGCTTAACGGCAATAACCGTATCCGTATCGTCCTTATGAGACGGATATCGGTCATATGCTATCCCTTTATCTTCTATAAAGGCAAGGCCCGTTTCCGATACAGAGTCAAAATCACCCAATGCCACATCCGGAACAATCCCGTATTTTTCGGAATGATCTATGCCTTTATCGCAGGCAAAAACATAGTCAATAATGCTGTCATCTTTATGTCCCGTACCATCCAGCAGCGGTTTTAAGTATCCGGGATCAACAAATCTGCCACCGGATATAATAAGACAGCTTTTCTTTTTAATGGTGTTTCCGACATCTTTGTCTTGTATTTCTGTTCCTTTGGTTCCACTGTTTCTGCTGTTTTCGGTTTTTTCTGTAGTTTTCAATGGAGGTTTTTTCATACTTTTGTAATCCTTATCAGTGTAAAACATACTCTTTATCTTAAATAGTTGTAAATATTCGGAACAGGTTTAAAATAATCTATGTATTTAAAGAGAACACAAATAATTCACAATTTTATTAGCACTCACTATTGACGAGTGCTAATAAGTGTGATATAACATAATCGTAGCCGGAAGGAGCGGGATTTAAGATATACAAATTCATATCCCACCCCCAACAGATAAACAAATCAACACAGACAATGTGTTTTAAAAGGAGGAATGACATATGTTAATGCCAAGTATTTTCGGAGAAAACTTATTTGATGACTTTTTTGATGATTTTCGTTATCCGCGTAAGCCGGCACTCCCGGCAAAAAACCCCGAAGTCAGCATAATGAAGACCGATATCAAGGAGAACGAAAAGGGTTATGACCTGGCGATCGAACTTCCGGGCTATAAAAAGGATGACATGAAGCTCGAGCTTAAGGACGGTTATCTTACCATAAGCGCTGAGATCAATCAGGACAATGACGAAAAGGATGAGGCCGGCAACTACATACGCCGCGAGCGGTACTATGGCAAATCTTCAAGGAGCTTCTATGTTGGCGAAGCACTGACTGAGGAGGATATAAAGGCCAAATACGAGGACGGTATCCTTAAGATCAATGTTCCCAAGAAGGAAGTTAAACCGGTTGTTGACGAAGCCAAGTATATCTCCATCGAAGGCTGATCATGAAACAAATATAAGCCCAAGGATGAATAGTCACAAACCATCCCTTCCATAAAGCCCCTCTGCGGAATACCACAGAGGGGCTTGCTTATGCATTAACCAATCGGGTCAACACATTTTATATCGCATCTTTTTCCAATTCAGCGTAATCATATGTCCTTTGTTTAAAGTCATTAAAGGATGTTTTGCCTGATTTTTTCCTGTCAGAAGGCACATCGGCATAGTCATTTCGAATTGCTGATATCATAAATCCAACTATATTCTCTACTTCCTGTTTGATGGCAATACCGTATTTTTCCTTTATGATACCCATATCATATGAAGCTGCTTCCGCAATTGCCTTGGCATCCTTTGATTTAATCTGCGAGCCCATCAGATCACGGATCTCATCATAGAAATTGAGCTTCTCATCCTCAGTAAGATCCTCAGCTTTCACCTGTGTTTCCGCATCATCCTTCATATTGTTCTTATAAAGCTGGATATAGAAATCAACCGCATACACCTTACCGCCCTGCCCGGATTTCCTGGGCTCATAGGACACGAACATCTCAGTCCTGTCCTTTTTGGAATTGATCTCCTTAACCGCAACATCTATACAATTACGTCTGAACTCAAACCACGTTGTAAAAACTTTTTCAGGAGCAGCTTCAAGAGCCGCTTCGTAGTTCGGCTTCGCCGAATCGTTCAGTATTTTCTTAACATTGGCCAGTTCAGCGTTGATAACTCCCAGATCAAGCTTAAGTTCTGCAAGATCATAGGTAACCCTGAAGCTGTTGTCCTTCCGGTTTACTCCCTTGGGATAATATGCCCTGCTCTTAAGCAGCTCATACAGTCTGAAAGAGTAAACAGACTTGAAATCAAGCATCGTTTCAAGATTAAGCTTTGTAAAGTTCTGCTTGATATTCTTAAGATATCCGTTGAGGTTTTTATTGTACTCGAGCGTAAGAACACCATTCTCATAATGCGCATTATTTATAACGGACATGTAGTGAAAACGCTCATTTTCCGGGTCTGACATACCGATGACCCGTCCGGTCATTGAGCTTCCCACCTTATCCAGCTGGCTGTAAAAGCTGCCGCTTTTGGAATCAAGCAGCTTCTTAAGCTCAGATGCCTTAAGGCGCACTATGAGCGTACCCTCTTTATCTTCCTCCGCATCTTTGATCTTGTTAAGAGAAATAGCCATGACCTTGTTTTCCAACAAGGAAGATTTGTACTTCGCCCCAATCAAAAAATTAGACTTGACGTAATCGCTGTTCTGATAAAAATCAACAGCATAGTCCCCTTCTTTCCTGTATTCCATTTTATACTCCACCATTTACTACGTTAAATACCCGATCCCTACGGTAAACATAATATAACAATACTATTTTATTGTCAACCTCTTTTCTACGTCAAACTTGGAATCTTTTCAATCATAATACCACAATATTTAGTATTTATCACTGTTTCAGGGTTTTACAGGTCATCTTTTAACGTAGGATTTCGCCCTGAAAATGCGTAAATTTATGACTTTCTGAATGCAAACAAGGAAATGCATTCAGAAATCATGCGTTCCGCATGACACGCCTCTGCTTTCAGCAGAGCCTGGTCCAGTACGAATAGCGAATTTCTGATGAAATTCGCTATTCTATAGATTATTGGTTCTGTATGCTATAAGGGAAAATATACAGAATTCATACATTCCTGATGACCTGCCTAAGCTTTTAGCAGAACCCGGTTCATAATAATCTCATATTTCGACAAATTTTCTGTTATATGACTTTATGAATGCAAGCATGGAAATGCATCCGGAAAGTCGCTATTCTAAACTGTTATGAAAACTTTCTAGTGTGAGCCTGTTCTGAATTATTAAGTTCAGAGAAACAAATAATGCTGATCACAAAGAACAAACGTAGTAATTTGGTGTGAATATAGCTTAATTACGTAGGAAAATGGTAAATACCTTTAAAGATCACGTACACACCCGGGCAACAATAGGCTCCACGTGCGTTTAAAAGGCCAAATAAAGCCTTCAAAGCTCAAAAACGCATATTTTATAATATTTCAAACCAAATCCGTCTTTTAAGGCTTATTTCGTTAAGAATTCTTATGTTTTAACGTAGTAATTTGGAGTTATAATTCTTTTGATCTTAGGAATAACGTAGAAATATGGGGTTACACTTCGTAATTATCCTGAAACAGGCCATTGTGTTCTATTATAAGTAAAAAAAGCCCCACATTACTACGTTTTAAAAGCAATAACACCCCATAAATCTACGTAATTTCACTATAATTATACCATATTTCTACGTTAACAGTTCCAAAACGCCCCATTTTTCTACGCCATTAAATATTGCATTACCCAATATTCTACGCAAAACACCCAAATTACACCGCTAAATATCCATTTCTCAACTTATTTATGACTGTATTGCTACGTTAAAAAACCTTTTTTACGACGTATCTTTTATAATTAGATCAATACCTTTTTTCTACGCAACCGGTACCATTTGTATACTGCTCTCTTCCCATTTTTTTCTGCATCTTTTACCGAATTACTACTGCAAACATGCTCTGGATACGTATTATTAAGCGCATTGTGGTTCTACAATTAAAAATAGAATAAATATTTGTTTGATTTTTAAACCAACAACAAAGAAAGTTGAGTGTAAAAAGCAATAATTTATTATCTATTGAAAAATTTATCTGTTGAAATTTTTTTGCACTAGAAGAATAATCAAATCTATTGTAATGGTTTACAGATACAATCCAACCTCACAACGAAATCAGAACATAATTATATTATCCGGTATGATTATTTAATCAATGAAAAATCAAAAAATCAATTAAGAAATTTGAAGAATTACACGTATGAGCATGAAAAAAATCGATTTTTTAATTGATCAGATACCTGAAAGACCAGTAAAATACTGGATTAAAGAGTTTTTTTCAAAATCCGAAAAATATGTATTTCAGGAAAAAAATTATATTTTGGAATATATAAGGGCCCGGTATTCAAATAAAATGCTTAATTCAAGTGCTGTTCTGAATAGACAATATGTAATGACCTCCATTTTGTAGCAACGTGGATTTACCTGTATACTATAGTTGCTAATAACAATGGTAACAGGGATTACCGCATACAAAAGGAGGTAACAAATGAATAATACCACAGTTTACGTAGGAATGGATGTACACAAAGAAAGTTTTACTCTTTGTGCTTATACTCTGGAGGAAGAAAAAGGCTCCTATTCCAGAAGAACACCCGCAGATTATAAGGAAGT
>JAEEHY010000249.1 GCA_016281085.1 Lachnospiraceae bacterium | reverse complement strand
TATTTTATAAATTTATGTATTGGATGAATCCAAAACAGCGAAAAATACGAAGTATTTTGAGCTTGTTCTGAATAGTTACATTATTTTTATATCTGCTTACATACGGTAGTATACAAGATGTTCCCGGTCAACTGTCGTCTTTTCACAAGATATTGTTGTAAAAAGACATAAAAACGTCACATTTCGTTCGAATCGTGCGTCTTGTTTTGTTGTTGCTTTTATGTTATTATACTAGCGAAAGAGTTGTTATTTAATTCTTCAACGAAAACTTTATACCCCTATCAGCCCGGTCTCCCCAAGGCCGGGCACTTTTCGTTTTATGGGATAAACCATTCGAAAATATTAAAAATGAATAAAAAAATCTAGACTAATTGGCGTTCAGCAATTATGATAAAAAGGAGAAAAAAGAAAGAATTATCAGATCATACGCTGATATATGAAGGTTTATTATGTTTATTGATGAGATTCCCGTTCGTTCCAAAATAGCTATCGAGTTCCATCATTCTTCACAATCGACAAACCTCGAGACCACAGTGAAAAGGATCGGCCAGCCCGGAAGGAGCGGCAGATCCATTATTACTGATGCAGTCAGGATCAACGGGAAGGTAGTTAACATCAACAACTTCAAGGGAAATATAAACGTAAGCTACACCAAACAGGGGGCCAATAGATGTAACGTATGGAAGCTTGTTCAGGTCAAATACGACAGAGACCGCAAGGAGTACCTCATCACATCACCCAAGGACAGCGAAAAGCAGGAACGCAGGCTCTCTCCACGTATCCCGATCGGTCTTGGTGCAACGGTACAGATATCAGGCGATTCGAGAAGACACAACTGTACTCTTTACGATATATCCAAAACAGGCATGGGTATCCGCATGGAAGTTCTTGAATCCAAGGCCATAGGCAAGACCTTCGAAGTAAGCTTCGCTGACAAAAGCGAGCTGTCCTCCTTCACCATTACCGGAAGATGCGTCAGGGAAGTTGAAAACGACAGCCGCATAAGATTATACGGCTGTACCATCAAGCCAACCCCGGAGGTGCTTGCATACATACAGCGCAAAAAGGTTAAATATGAAAATACCCTCAAGGCCTCCGGTCGCTGATCAGACACATAGTAACTCAGTATAATGAATTCCGTTACTTTAGCTATTCCAGCCAATTTTCATTGTGTTTTGGGGTACACTATATGGATTACTATTCTCTCTTCCGCCATCAACATCCATGATGCCCGTATCCCCTTCACCAGACAGCTGTAACTCCAACGATCCTCCGTTTACCTTATTCATTTCATTATCATTCAACTTTTCACCGGCTGTTTCTCTTTTATTATTATGGTTCATCTTACTTACTCCTTCTGTTTTATCATAAAGCTCTGATCTTTACTGAATGTATAAATTCAACCCACATTATTCTGTCTTTTCCTACATATGTTTATACGTTTCTGATGTATAAATGGCAACATTTTCGGGTAATTACAGCGAACGAATCTATTTTTGTTTTATTTCTCCATCCTCACACAAAGCATTGTCAGGTCATCATACTGTGGAGTATCACCCGCGAAACGCTCCACCGTTTCCTTCATATGAATGCATACTGTCTCCGGTTCCGCATCGGCAGGCAGCTCATTTAATGCTTCTACCATCCTCTCAGCCCCCAGCAGCTTTTTATCTGCATTTGTAGCTTCTGTCAGACCATCGGTGTGCACAAACAGAACATCTCCTTTATCAAGTTGTATGTCATAGGATTCATAATCCGTTCCCTTAAAACAGCCGGCCATCAATCCGTGAGGATCGGAAATAATCCCAAAATCACCTCCGTCCCTGCGGATCACAGGATACTCATGCCCGGCATTTGCAGCGGTAAGGCGTCCGGATGACAGTTCCAGCACTCCCAGCCACACCGTAACAAACATTCTCTTCCTGTTCCGGGAGCATATCTCATCATTTGCACGCGCAAGAGCTTCTCCGGGCGAGTATCCGTTTGCGGCAAAGCTGTCAATAAATATCTGACACATCATCATGAACAAAGCAGCCGGCACACCCTTGCCCGATACATCCGCGATCACCAGCGCCAGATGGTCATCATCCAAAAGAAAGTAATCAAAGAAGTCTCCTCCGGTCTCTTTGGCAGGCTCCATGAAGCCATATACGCTCACAGCCCCTTCCTTGCCGAAACGACGGGGCACGCTCTCGGGAAGCATGCTCTTCTGAATGTCCGCTCCAAGGGAAAGCTCAGTAGCTATCCTCTCCTGCTCCGCAGTCACTTTCTTGAGCGGAAGCACGATCGAATACCTAAGTACCAGCTGTGAAACGGCTGTAAGAATAACGGTAAGGATACCCATATAAAGAAGAAACGTTTTCAGATATCCAACCGTCTGCTCACTTACATCATTCCATTCAACATCCACGGTAACAAAAGCTGTTTCATGCTCCATATTTGTATCATCCGGATACAGCGGAAGTGTGCACTGAACATATTTTACCAGATCACCTGTCGTCTCATCATTACGCATGTAGCGCATAAAATGTCCTTCGGGATCCGGATTCTTAGTATATTCCTCATCATCCTCAAACATTTCGATCCAGAAGCCGGCCGGTTCGTATTCATTCCTGTATTTCTCCGATGATCCGAATATCACAAAGACCATACGATGACGCTCATAATCCGGAAACCAGATGAAGATATCCGCAGTATCATTTCTCTCGGCAAAACTGTTCAACTTGTCAAGAAGCCTTATATAACCATCCCGCATCACCTCATCATACAGCTCCACATATTCTCCCGTATCATCTGAACAGGAAGCTTCTTCACTCCCTGAATCATCATAATCCCGAAGCTCCTCCGGAGCATTAAGGTAAATGTCCTTTACATCGGATATAATACTGTCTAATTCGTTCTGCATCCCCAGAAGTTCTATGCTGCTTCCGATATTATGTACCATATACCTGTAGAATTCATTATTTCGTTGATCGTAAATACGTGTACCGATCCACAGAGCAACCATGGACAGGATCAGGGAAACAGCAATAATGAGTGCTGTCATACGAAGTCCGAGATGTAGTTCTTTTAAAGATTTATCTTCCATAAGCTTTATCTCTCACTTAAGGCATCCTGACAAGCGGATACCATGCAGTGTCACGTCTCAGAACATTATAGTTTATGTTGTTCTCACGGAGCTGTTTTACAAACAGATCAAAGTATTCCGTTTCGGGAAAATACTGAATAAAGTTAAGTATTATCGAACCGTTCATTGAAACCATCTCTATCGTAAGCGGTGTGCGAACGGACGGAAGCGCGGTTGACGGAAGCGGATCAAATTCCTGGAGATAATGCTCCATAATTCCAAAGTTTACCCCTCCGATATAGCTCACCGTTGCCGTTATGTACTTTGAACGCTCCTCCTGACGGCCGATACAGATTTCCCGGCGCCTGTCGTACGAATCGGTCTCACGAAGTTCAGCTATAAGAGCCTGATAATCCCTTATCTCATCCAAGACCATATCACGGTCTGACTGCAGTGCAACCATGCCCCTGAAACAGGTCGCCTGATCCATAAATGACATCTTCTTTATCCTGTTGTCATAAACAAGGCGCACGTCCCCTACCAGACTCTGATGCGCAAGAGGAGCCTTCAGCGCTTTGCGCTGATTGACACACATCGCTATTACTATCGGATCGGCAGCATCCGGATGAAACGCATCAAGACAGCGGGCAAGCAGAAGCGACACGATAGTAGCCGGCGAACCGTCATTTGACATACTGAACGGTATGAATTCCTTTTCGGATATATTGACGGTCGTAACAATGCTGTCTGACTGCAGATGAACATGATTCTCATCAAGCCGGAAAGCCGGAGAACTCCATTTGCTGATCAGGCCTTCCGGCCTTGGAGGCAGGGTCAGTTCTCCCGGATCCTTCCATTCATCCTCCGGTATGTCATCTCCCGGCATACGCACGTTATCAAATTCGGGGTCGATACCATAATATCCGGAAATATAAACGTAAAGCAGCGTCATAACCATAGGATGCATACCACCACCGTCCGTAAGCGCATGATAGCAGTCAATATGCAGCCAGTTCTGCCAATAGCAGATTGCCATCAGATGATAATTTGTTTCAGCCGATCCAAGAGTGATCCTCCCGTTGGTCTCGATAACCGGAAGTGGAAGCAGATTGCTTTCATAGAAGACATCCGCTCCTTCTCTTATCATTCTTACCATAAAATAAGGGTATCTCTCCATTGCACGCTTTACCGCAACACGCAGAATATCTCCGTCGATCATATCCTTTAACTTGATCGACAGCCTGAAAGTATTGGGAGCCTCATCAGTCGTTTCATAAATAGTCCGAAGTTCGGAAAAAAGTTCCTGTCTCATAATTCATCCTCTTTTCAATAATAGATCCATTTTTTACCCCTGTTTGGCTCTCTGATACTTAAAAACTTTTTATACTTTTATATAGCTTTATTCACAAAGGAATGATACCATGTACTTTATCCGGGATCATATCCCGGAAATAAACATATCGGGGATTATCGTGACATACATAGAAGGAATCAAACTGGTTTATTTCATAATTTTTTTCATTTTATATCTGTTTTTATTACACTATGCAGTTCTCGGAGTGGTTGGAGTATTCACCCGGAAAACCTTTCCTCATGCAAAACACAAAAACAAATTCGGACTTATCATCCCCGCAAGGAATGAGGAAGCTGTAATCGCCACTATAATTAAGAGTATACGTAAAACCGATTATCCGCAAGAGCTTTTGGACATTTTTGTCATTGCTCATAATTGTACCGATAACACTGCAGCCATCGCACGATCGGCCGGTGCCCACGTTTATGAATACAACAATCCGGCAGAAAACACCGTGGGATATGCCTTAAGACAAATATTTAAATTTATAGAGGCAGACTACGGAAATAACAGCTTCGACGGCTTTTTCATCTTTGATGCCGACAATACCTTTGATGAGAAATACTTCGACAGGATGAACGATGCCTTCGAATACTACGACCGCAAATATGTAATAAGCTCTTTTCGTCAGGCATCCAATTTCAATGAAAACATAATGACCGTTCTGTACGGAGCATATTTTGCCACCACCTGCTATCTGGGCTCCAGGGGAAGAACAGTCCTTAATACATCCAATCGAATCTACGGATGCGGTTATGTATTCAACAGTGAACTGGTCAAAGACGGATGGAATTACGTATCCCTCACAGAGGATCTTGAATTCTCTGCCAAAGAGGTTTTAAAAGGAACGCAGATACGTTACTGCGATGATGCAGTGTTTTACGATGAACAGCCCACCTCTTTCCGTATCATGTGGAAGCAGAGGCTTCGCTGGGCAAAAGGTCATCTAAGTGTTTCCGGCGAGAACTTTGCCAGGCTGGCAAAAGCTGTTTTCGAACCGGGCAGAAAAAACAGATATGCGGCATATGATATGGCAGCATTTAACTCACGGCCTATTCTTGTTGTAGAAATGATCAAACTGATCAAGTATTTCTGTATGTTACTTTCACCGCTTTTTGGCGGATACATTGAGCAGACATTACAAATCATACTGTATGATTTTGTCAATGGTATACTGTCCTTCTCTGCCATATCAGCAGTATTGTATCTGCTTACCATGTTCTGCGGGCGAAAACGGTTTAGATCGGTTTCGCCCACAAAGAAGCTGGCAGGCGTATTTCTTTTTCCTATATTCCTGCTCTTCCAGTTTATAATGGATGTTCAGGCTCTGTTTTCGAAAGATCTGACATGGGAAGCAATTCCTCATATCGGTAAAAAAGATACATGACCGGTCATCTCATTCCTTCCTGAAGTCCTTTTATAAATAAATTGATCATATCTGACGGCTCAATATCATATCTTTT
>JAEEHY010000248.1 GCA_016281085.1 Lachnospiraceae bacterium | reverse complement strand
TAACTATTCAGAACAGCACAAATATTTTAAAATATGACTCTCATGCTTGCATGAAAGAGGCATGTTTTATAAATATTTGTATTGGATGAATCCAAAACAGCGAAAAATACGAAGTATTTTGAGCCTGTTCTGAATAGTTACCTTTGAAATATTTAAAAAGCGTGATTTTCATCCGTCATTTCAATGCATCATACCCGGCTGCAGCCGCCACCGCCTTTACAGTCTCATCAACACTCAGTCCGTCCGTATCGATGATATGAACGGCGGCTTCCTCATACATGGGCGACCTCTGTTTAAGCATATCTTTGATCCTGCCGTACACATCCTCCGTATTGAGTAACGGTCTGCCCTCATCTCCCTTAACCCTTTCATATAAGCTCTGCGCGGAAGCCCTCAGATACACAACGCATCCTATCTTCTTAAGCAGCCTGCGGTTATCCTCATTAATGATTATTCCGCCTCCGGTTGACAGCACCGTATCCCTAAGCCGCTCATCTTCTGCAAACGACTGCACAAGTCCGTGCTCAAGCTCCCTGAAATACAGCTCTCCTTCCTCCCTGAATATTTCGGGAATGCTTCTGCCCTGACTTTCCACGATGATCTCATCCGTATCCCGAAAAGTCATTCCTAACCGTTCTGCCAGTTCCTTCCCTACCGTCGACTTTCCCGAACCCATATATCCGATCAGACAGATATTATTCCTTGATCCACTCATTTAACGCTCCGATAACTTAATTTCAATTTCATCAACAACATCATCAGGCACCCTGACATCGTTCCATATTTCATAAGAACACACCGCCTGATATATCAGCATCTTAAGCCCGTTATACGCTCTTCCGCCGGCTTCCTCAACATATTTCATGAACATTGTCTGAGCCGGCTTATATATAAGATCGATCCCTTCCGCTACCCTGCCATAGAAATCACGGTCGTTTATTACGCAGTCCCCGTCATTTGGCGACAGTCCCACATTGGTACACTGAAATACAATAAGACCGCTGCTGCCCGGTCCTGTCAGACTGTCTGTCGTAACAGCCTTAATATTGACAGCTTCACCTTCATATCCTTCAGAGCATGCATACCTTTCAAGGTCTTTGCGGATCAGCTCGGCCTTCTCAAGTGTCCTGTTGGCTATGACCATAGATCCCGGCTTCCTCTCAAGACACATAAAAGCAGCTGCCCTTGCCGCTCCTCCCGCGCCCAGTATGATAACCTCACGGTCCTTTACGGAAATTCCTTCACTGTCAAGCTCTCTTCCGAGTCCCAGAATGTCCGTATTATAGCCTCGGTACCCCTCATCGGTATACTTAAGGGTGTTTACCGCTCCGATGGCTGCCGCAAGCGGTTCGACCGCACTCAGATGTTCCATGATACTTGTCTTGTACGGCACAGTCACATTAATACCACGCACGCCGAGCGAATACAGCCCGCGCGTTGTATCAGAGAGGTTACCGTCCGTCCTGAAGGGCACATAGACCGAATCTATCCCCATACGCTCCGAAATAGTATTGTGTATCAACGGAGATATGGTGTGTTCCACTGGTTTTCCTATTATTCCGTATAATGATGTCGTGCCGTATATGATCACTGTTACCGTCCCCCTCTTTCAATGCATTAAACCGCGTCAGTGGCTTTTCCTGTAGAAATACATGACTATCCGTTCAAGATACCTCTTCAGTACGATCTGTATCTCTTCCTTCTTATCTATCGGCTTAACAAGTATATTTCTTATTCCGCACCTTTTGGCACCCCATACATCCGTAAACAGCTGGTCACCGATGAACAAAGTCGAACCCGTATCGGTTCCGAGCATACTTACCGCCCTTGCATATCCCGCTCGAAACGGCTTGGATGCCTTATATATGTACATTGCTCCCACATCATCGGCAAAGCTTTTGACACGGGGCTCCTTATTGTTTGACAATACAAGAGTGGAATAACCTGTGCTTCTCAGAGCGGCAAACAGCTCCTTTGCTCTTTCATCCGCAGGAGCACCATGCGGGACCAGTGTATTGTCTATATCGTATATTATCCCGCGATACCCTTCTTTGTATAATGCGTCGTAATCAATATCGTACGCCGATTCGGCACATTCGTCCGGATAGAATCGTTCAAGCATTCATTTCTCCACACTCTTTCGTTCTGTAACGGTTACCGCCGTGTCTTTGGGTTGACAGACGGCATCGTCCTAAACATTATAAAAGAACCTCCCGCTTACCGCAAGAGGTTCATTTATATACCGTCATCCACATGGTTTCGCTGTAATTCAAAATCCCGATTTCTGTATTACCACTCCGTCTTCAGTATCATTTATAACCGGATTTTCTCCTACAAAATACTGATACTGCTGCAGAGTCTCGTCCATTTCAAGATCCAGAACAGCCTCGTCCACATTTGCAGTCTTTATCCCGCCAATCCTGTCAATGTTATTAAATCCGTCGTAGGTCTTTAATCTGAAGGCTATCTCATTCAGATCACTCTCCGTCCTGTCATTGCTCCCGGCCGTCATACCGGATGCAGCCTTATCGCTTAACGGGATATCAGTGTCGGAAATGATCACCTTATCGTTTGATACACTGCCTTTATATGTACTTTGCGAAGCCGCATCAGAGGCTCCCACATTGCCCAACGGATCATACAAACCCAATCCGCTTATTCTCATAATATCATCCCCTTTTATTATGATCTGTATCCGCCGATCCCGGATATAATACCCCACGTTTTATATATCGGCCCACCAACGCAATACTTTAGCACATATAAAACGGAATTGCAAACACCTCCTGCAATATCCGCAATACAAAAGCACATCACTTGAGATTTTCCATTATACTCCGGGCATATTCCGGCTTGACCTTGTAGAAATCCGAAACCTCGGGCGCGTATACATTGGGCTCCGACTTTCCGCTGTCCCACCACATCTGGAACCATCTGAGCGCATTGATCTGCCTCTGCTCCAGTGCCTTTCCGGGCACTCCTTCGAATTCAGCCAGAAACTGCGCAGTATAATACATGGTCATATATCTGTACAGATGATATCTGTAAATATACTTGAACGTTCTCTTATACTGCTGTATGGCGCGGCTGTTTGCCTCGGCAACGGGATCGGCGTCCATTATCCAGCCGTATTCATAGTTGTGATTCTCTCCTCCCATCTCATCATATGTCACCTCATCCTTCACGATCCCGTAATGCTGGTAGGGCCCATCCATTTCTATCCCGTTCTCATTGATAAAGATCACGCTGGGATTGTTTTCGCAGATATAGTCATGCCCGCAGGCTCTTGAATAATCATTCCATCCGGGATTGTTCCCAAGAGACCCGTGTTCGTTGTCAAGCCTTCCGTGCCATGCAATACCTGCTGATTTCTCAGCATATTCCAGGGCAAGCTCCCTTGCAGCATTGATTCCCGCAGGTCTTGCCTCTGCCAGGGATGATCTGTCCCACACAGAACCCGATGTCGACAATGCCTTGCCGTTTTCCCATGTCCATTCGTCATACATTACGGAGGCAACATAATCATCATTGGGCGTACTGTAATAGCCGTCTGTATTACCCCCTCCGGTAAGATGCACATCCATTGTCCTGAAATCGTCGGTATTCCCTGTATTGTCTCCGACAGGAGTTATTGTGTCTTCATCAAGGCCAAACTTTACTACATCATCGGCCACATAGAACCTGGCAGGATCCCATCCGTGCTCAACGCTGAAAGCATTATCCCAGGTCCAGCCCTCAAGCTCGGCATCCTCAAGCCACGCAAGACTTACAGCCCTGTCACCGCTCCACGTTTTACCACCCGTCTCGGCCCATGTATGGATCCATGAAGCCCTCGGATCTCCGTTCGAGGTATCCAGAGTATAGGCTATCTGCACAAGAGGATCGCACCAGGTTCCCTTGGTATCGGCACCGCTTCTTATCCAATTGTCACAGTCCCATACAGCCGCCTTCTTATTAACTCCGTTATAAAAATCAAGACCATGCTGCCTTGCATATCTCATCAGTCTTGTATTTCTCCCGTTACTGGTGTAGGTATACCTGCGGCCGCCTTCGCTTTCGACTTCAACCTCCTCCGCCTCATAGCCATCTTCGATTATATCCTCTTCATCGAATATCTCATCGCTTTCGGACATTATTTCAGATGTATCTTCATTGATACTTCTGTCTCCGGTGATTATATCCCTTTCCCCATAGATCCCTTCGTCATTCTCATCGACACGGGACACCTCTTTTGGGACATCATTATCTAAATACTGTATGTTTGCACTCGCATATGTATCGGTCCACTGGGCAAGTCCTATTCCTGCCTTGAAGATATTGGGATATTTCTCAAAATATCCCGATTTCTCATTCGTGCCCCAGTAAAAATCGGTAAGAAAATCATTTGCAATGGCTGCCTGCTTGGTCGAACCGAGAGTCCACGGCTCGTACATCACCGATTCAACGGCTGTGGGATCAAGTCCCGATTCCTGCTCCCAGTTCCCGAGAAGTGCACATATCTGCTCACCTCTTAAGCCGTAATACTTATCCGGTATCTTTGTCCCGTCCTTTTTCTCCATTGCCTTAAAAGCACTCATGGTCGACCATATTGTTCCGGCCAGCTCGTATCTGTTCACTCCCACATAGGATGGTTCCAGATACCGGTCTGCCTGAACACTCTCGGGATCACCACCGGCAAGAACTGCTATCGTATCTCCCGTTTCGCCCGTTTCCAGCTTAATCCTCGAAAATCCGGTATGCAGATTGATATGATCCGGAAAAACTCTGACCGGCTCCGCATCCTCATCAGGCTCCGTCAATGTTTCAACAGCTGCGGCAGTTACCCCCTCCGCAGATGCTTCCTCCGACACCTCCGTAAGATCTTCCGATGATATTTCATCCGCACCTTTATGTATATTGACAGGTCTTGCAGCCATAAAAAAAACAGCTGAAAGTACAAGCAGGGAAAGCGCAATAAGACATTTCTCATTGCGAATGACCTTTTGTACCCGTTCATGCAGGACTACGCCAAGTATTCGTTTTTTAATAATGTAAAGCCTGTTCAATATATTCCACTCCGGTTTACAGCCACTTCTTCTTTTTGAAAAACACAAGACTTACAACAACGATCGCCACGCAGATCACGATGACCAGCGGATATGCCCACGGAACATCAAGCTCGGGCATATAACGGAAATTCATTCCATACCAGCCCACTATCAGTGTCAGAGGCATAAATATGGTCGTTACGACCGTAAGTACTGTCATAATACCGTTCTGCTTAACATCAAGACGTGATTCATAGGTATCCCTGATCTGCATCGTATAATCGCGAAGATCGGTAACGGTATCATGAAGTCTTGATACCCTGTTTGAAAACAGTCTGAAGAATCTTATATTCTCCGACTTAAAGAAATTGTTCTCGTTTTCTTCAAGCTCCTGCGCCATATCCATCAGATGAACATAATGCGACCGAAGATCACGCAGATCACTTCTTATATCATCGACTCTGTCAAGGTCAGTCTCATCGTCAACTGCCAGCCGGTCATCAATAGCATCCAGCTCTTTTTCATAGCGCTCCAGAAGGGCAAGATCGCCATGTATTATCTGTTCAAGGAAATCGTACAGAAATCTCTCAAGACTCGGGGCTCTCCACTTCTTGGAACTCATCACCTTCCTTATTATCTCAAGCGCGCCGTCTCCGTGATCTATGAATACAATACCCTTCTCATCCAGCGCAAATGCAAATTTGGTATCCTCCCCCGAAATATCCTGCCTGTTCGGGATGGCAAACGTACCCGTGAGCGAATCGTAGTTTACTTCGACCTTGGTATTGTGAATATCAACTATATCGGGTTCAACATCTATCCCCATCTCAAATGCATCGCATTCTTTCTGCCACTCCTCCGGAGTAAGCACAGCCACATACTGCGCCTTCCCGGAATGACACTCAGCTGCGCTGCATTTCCTTAACGTACTTTCAATCAGATAATACATCTTGTCTCCTATGTGTAAGATCGTTTACTATCTCTCCCGCGATTATAAGTCCCGCAACAGACGGAACGAAAGCAGTCGACCCCGGTATATCACGCCTGTCGGTACACTTTCTCTCCGTTCCGGGCGGACAGACACAGTTCTGCCTGCAGCTTATGGACATATCCTCTATCGGCCGTACCGGAACCTCTTTTGAATAAACCACCTTCAGCGATTCAATCCCACGTTTTCTGCATTCGCGTCTCATGACTTTGGCAAGAGGACATATAGATGTCTCATAGATATCCGCCACCTCAAATGCCGAAGCATCCGTCTTGTTTCCGGCTCCCATCGATGAAATCACGGGAACTCCCGCTTTCTTTGCATTCTCGATAATCGTAAGCTTGCCCGTTACCGTATCTATTGCATCAACGATGTAGTCATATTCGGTAAAATCAAACTGATCCTGAGTCCCCGGCAGATAGAAGGTCTTATAAGTCCTTACATCACACCTTGGTGAGATGTCGAGAACCCTCTCCTTTGCCACATCCACCTTGTACTTACCTATCGTCTTTTTTGTGGCTATTATCTGTCTGTTAATGTTGGTAAGACACACCTTGTCGTCATCGATCAGATCAAGAGCGCCTATTCCCGATCGTGCGAGTCCTTCAACAACATACCCTCCGACACCGCCTATACCGAATACGGCAACTCTCGATGACGCCAGTACATCCATGGCATCCGCACCATACAACAGTCTTGTTCTTGCAAATTGATCCATCATTTCAAATTCCGTTCCGTTACTTCTGCGTAACCTTCAGACTGCCCTTCTCAATGTTTCTGTCTATTACACTCTTCGTATACTCATACAGCCGGTCCGAGCCTGCTGCCGTGCCCGACTGTCTTGCATATACCTGTTCGGCCCAAACCCCGTGCTCCCTCCAGTCACTTCCACCGTTGCTGTCATTAAGGATAAGCGGCTGCAGATTGTCCATTGCACGCGCGAATCTGGCCTCCGCACTCACACCCTCTTCAAACTCATCAAAAATAGCGGTAAGTTCCTGCTTCTGATCATCGGGAAGTATGGAAAATATCCTCTCCTTAGCCTTTTCTTCACGATCCTTCTTTGTTTTAAGACCTTCCGGATCGTAAGCATAAGTATCACCCGCGTCAATTTCCACTATATCATGTATCAGGCACATTATCATCACTTTTGCCACATCAATCTCATCATTTGAATATTCGCGCAGAAGATACGCCATGACCGACATATGCCAGGCATGCTCCGCATCATTCTCTCTTCTTCCGTGGCCCGAAAGGTGAGTCTGTCTCAGTATATTCTTTTCCTTATCGATCTCAAGAGCAAATTCAAGCTGCTTACGCAGCCGTTCATCAGTCTTTCGCATATCATCACCCTACTTCTATAACCGAATACGGCCTGCCTTCCGCATCATTAAGTGCAACCGTATATCTTTCACCGGTTTTATATACAACCGGATAGATCATATCCTTAAGATGCGCCTGTTTTCTGTAGTCAGCCCTCAGTCTTGTGAACCTTACGGCTTTATCTATTGCAGTCAGCGCAAAATTGATGTACTGACAGTTGTTCACATGCATATTCCCGTCAAGATGATGAAGCTCCACCGTCCTTACATCCGCCTGTCTGACCTCGCACTCGTCCCCGGAAGGCAGCAGTATCTTCCTTGAACTGTAGGTCATATTAAGCTTCGGACCCATCTCGTAAGCATTCACTATGAAATCCGGGGCCTTTGTCGGCATCATCTTATCCGTATTTACCATTGTCCATGTGGTATTGGCTTTTACAAGGAACTCACCATCCTGCGACTTAAGATAGAAATTCCGGTATCCCATAAAGCTCCTGAATCCATACGGATAGGTCCCGACAATAACACGATCGCCAAGTCCCGGCATCCTGAGTATTTCAATCTCCCAGTAATTGAGTACCCATAAAAGCTTATGTTCTCTCAGCGGTACTATCCCGACACCCGCATCCTCCGACTGAAAAATGGATGCATCCTGAAAAGCATCTATCAAAGCAGTAAGTGATAACCTGTAATCCACATCACATCTGCTGAAGCTTATACGGTCACCATATTCATAAGCATAATCTCCCAAGTTATTACCTTCTCTCTTCTTTTATAGTGAACGAATTCAATCCGTTTCATTTACTAGAAAGACCGGTCGGAAACGACCGGTCCTAAATCTATCAGTATTTACCTAATTCCAGCTTCTCGATCTGATAAGTGTCTTCATATTTCGTAACGACATTTTTATGTATTGCCGAATTACTGTACGAAGCCGAAATGATCGACGGATCCGAGAAATTATATGCCACCGTCCCGTCTTTGTTTAGTATAAAATTACTGAACCTGACCACAGCCTCGCAATGGCACGTCACTCCATCAGCCTGTGTTATATTGACACCGTACACAAGATCCAGATCATTGAAATTGTTTCCAAGCTTACCCGCCTCATCCGGATTGACCGTCTTAAAATATGCTGCCACGATCGATGGCGTCTGATATCTGAAGGTCGCTTTCTGATTTATGTAAACCGGAACAAGATGTGCCTCACAGAATATCCTTACACCGTATTCATTGGCGTCCACAAACGCTTTCTTCCCTTCAGCGATCGCTTCGGTGATGATATCTGCAGGGATCTGCTCCAGTGCCGTCACATATTCATCGGTTCCCTCGACAGTATAATCCTTAAAGCATTCCTCCGCCGGAGAACTTATGTAATAATAATCATTCAGACGTTCCTTATCATTGAAATAACACCTGAGCCTTACCGTCTCTCCCGCGCTGTAGAATTCCTTATATTCCTCAGGTTGGAATACCAGAGTACTGATCAGCGGATTGGAACTGTTATTTACTACCTCCATAGTTACATTGGGAGAAATTCCGCTGAACTTAACCTCAATATCCTCAAACAGATCATCCGCCGTAAGAGCGGTGGCATCAGTCAGACCCTCTACTGTATATTCGGCCTCCGATGCATCTACATTGATCCTTAACAGCTTGGCCAGTTCCTTGTCATATAAATATGATACCGTGAACCGGTCACCGTTCTTAAGATTCTCATTCGGTTCAACCATCGCCGTTATTCCGGCAGCGAACCTTAAATATTCGTCATTGGCGACCGCCTTATTGGTTATCAGACCTTCCTTCTGGGCCAGCCTTATGATATCAACATCATCGAACAACAGCTCGTCATTACGTGTTATCCTGACTGTTCCCATCGTATTATAACCGTCGTAGCCGATTTCGAAATAATCAGCCAAAATCAGTGTGTCTCCGGGTGTAGCGTTAACTACCACATAAGCCCCCGCCCCTATGATGGTTACCACAACCGGAATGATAAGAAACAATAACCATTTGGTTATATTTCTTTTCCTTCTGCGTCTGTTCATTAAACCCCTGCCTTTTGAAAAAGTTACAAAATTGTTAACCCATCTAAATATATTACCATTAACCCATATTGTTTGCAAGCCTTTTCATTTCTTTAGCACTGTTTATGACATTTCCGGTTATTTCCACACCACCCATCATTCTTGCAAGTTCATTTATTGAAGCCTCTTCATCAAGCGCCGCAACAGAGGTCCTTGTCCTTGTCCCTTCCACATCCTTTCGTATCTCGAAATGCTCATCGGCCATGGCCGCGATCTGCGGAAGATGAGTTATGCAGATGACCTGATGCTTCCTTGACAATTCCTTAAGCTTCTCGGATACCTTCTGGGCCGTTCTTCCGCTGATACCGGTATCGATCTCGTCAAAGATAAGGGTTCCCACGCTGTCCTTATCCGCCAGTACGGATTTAAGTGCAAGCATGATCCTCGAAAGCTCACCGCCGGATGCAACTTCGGTAAGCGGCCGTATCCTTTCACCGGGATTGGTACTGATAAGAAATTC
This sequence comes from Lachnospiraceae bacterium, assembly GCA_016281085.1. GTDB lineage: Bacteria > Bacillota > Clostridia > Lachnospirales > Lachnospiraceae > UBA2868. Next base: position 12,553 of record JAEEHY010000248.1, on the reverse strand, counting down.
AACCCTGTCATATCCCGTCGGACCGGCCTGCTCCTCATCCTGAGTGACGCTTATCTCAAATCTCACATCAAGAAAGTTGAGATCTATCAGTGCATCCTTAAGCTTACCGGCAAGCGTGGCAGCTTCTTTTTTCCTGATGTCCGATGCCTTTTTGCAAAGCCCCAGCAGTTCCTCCCTGAGTGTATCATGTCTTTTGTTAAGATCAGCAATATACGTTTCGTAATCAGAGAACTTAAGCAGTTTCTCCTGCTGTGTTTCAAGATAGGAATTGATCTCCTCCACGGTTTCTCCGTACCTGCTCATGATATGATTTACAACATCCAGCCGTTCTTCCACCTGCGCAAAGCGTTCGGGCGCGGAGTCAAGCTCCTCCTCATATCCGGCAATACTCCTGTTGAAATCATTCAGGAGACCGTCAATATCCGTCAATTCCCTAATAAGATCCCCGAGTCCTTCATCATATTCGGATACGGCTCTTAATCTGTTAAGAGCCCGACCGACAGACGATCCTGCCGACGCCTCATCATCATATCCGCAGCTTCTGTGGGTAAATCCCACGGCTTCAGCGATCTTCCGTGAATTTGAAAGTTTTTTATATTCACTGCGAAGCTGTTCTGCCTCGCCTTCCTTAACTGCCGCATTGGTTATCTCATCAATCTCAAACTGTGCAAGAGCGATCTCCTTATCCATATCCCGGTCCTTCGATCCGGCTTCCTTAAGCTCCTTTTGCACCTTACAGTATTCCCGGTATTTAACCGCTATCTTTTCCGTCAGTCCAAACAAAGCTTCACCGCAGTAACTGTCAAGTATTTCCTTATGTTTGGATGTATACAGAAGCGACTGGTGCTCGTGCTGCCCGTGTATATCAATAAGAACCGACGACAGTTCCTTAAGCGCCGATGCGGATGAAGTCTCTCCGTTGATCCTGATGACATTACGCCCTTTTACAAGCTTACGCTGCATAACGACCTGATCGTCCTCAAGGGGAATATCGAGTTCATTAAGCTTATCCCTCACATCATCGGAATCCACGCTGAACGCAAGCTCACATAGTGCATACTCCGCATCCTCTCTTACAACATCCCTCGGCATCCTCTTACCGAGTGCAAAATTAACAGAATCGATGATGAGAGACTTTCCCGCTCCGGTCTCACCTGTCAGAATATTGAGTCCGTTCCCGAAATCAATCTCCACATCATCGATAAGTGCAACATTCTTTACATGCAGATTTAGTAACATATTTTATAAATCTATCCTTTCGTTATAGTCATGCAGTACGGGAATACCATCTGACTTATAACAGTCTTTCTATTTCATCCATTACCTTTCCTGTATCTTCAACGGTCCGTATGGCGCACATCACGGTATCGTCACCGGCTATGGATCCGACTATCTGCGGGAAATTCAGAGCATCTATCGAAGCGGCCACCGCCATTGCCATACCGGATATCGTCTTTATCACCAGTATATTCTGTGCCATATCCATGGATTTAAACCCGGTCCTTAAGACATTTACATACTTCTCGTCGATCTCATCCTGTTTATCCGAATGCCTTGCATATCTCTGTCCGCCGTCTTCGGATGGGATCTTCACAAGATTGAGCTGTTTAATATCCCTCGAAACCGTTGCCTGCGTAACGGTAAAACCCTCGCTGTTCAGCCTGTCCGCAAGCTCCTCCTGTGTCTGTATTACTTCATTGCTTATTATTTCAAGTATCTTGCTTCTTCTGTCACTGCTCATATCACACATCCCTGAGCTTGCGTCCGAGTACATCAAGGAAGCCCTCACGGCTCATTTTGATGATCTTGGTCACTCCCTCTGCTCTCCTTATCTCCACCCTGCCTTCTGACGAAAGGCTTACAGCCTTGGCTCCGTCACATGACACTCCTATCTCCTGACTGCTGTATTTATTACCGTGCACCTCAACGCATATCTCATCCTCGGGTGACAGGAGCACGGGTCTTGTATTAAGCGTGTGCGGACATATCGGTGTAATAAGGATGATATTTGCGGACGGCTCCACGATAGGCCCTCCGGCAGACAGATTGTAACCGGTCGATCCAGTAGGCGTGGATATGATGATACCGTCTGCATTGTAGGTACTTAAACATCTGCCGTTAACATATATCCTGTATCTTACGACCCTTACCTCACCGAGCCTTGATATAACTATATCATTAAGCGCATCCCTGCTTATTCCTTCGGATGTTGCATTGAGCATCATACGCTCCTCTATGTCGTAATCATCCTTTATAAGCCTGTCAAGAGTCGGAACTATCTGATCGCATTCCACCTCCGCAAGATATCCGAGCGTCCCCAGATTGATCCCAAGCAGCGGGATATCTATACCGCACAGAGCCCCCGCAACCTGTATGAGTGTGCCGTCTCCGCCGAGTACCAGCACACACTGCGCTCCATCCTCAATGTATTTATCAAGCTTATCCCTCGTCACATGTCCCGGGATCACCGACACAAATTCGCATTTGCACCGCATCTTTTCAAGATGCTCCCGTATTGCACGTGCCACTGTATTTCCCGCATCCTTCTCACTGTTTGAGACCACAAGAAAATTGTTCACTTAAGTCCCCCGATCCCGACGGGTCTCATCCCGTCAGCCTTTCTTATTTGTATCAAGCGCTTCATGCGCCTCATTTACCGTATCCGCGATCGCCTCACGCGGGATACTGCACGGAAAGACCCCTGAGTCACCCGGTGTTTCATCCGTTTTTGCATCGTCTTTTCCGCATTTCTTTAAGAAACACAGATACTCGATATTTCCTTCGGGTCCCTTTACCGGCGAATAGGTAAGCCCCCTGACCTCAAAGCCCGCACTCCCTGCGTATCCAAGCACATTAAGTATAACTTCCTCATGCACCGACCTGTCCCTTACAACACCCTTCTTACCGACCTTTTCCCTGCCGGCTTCGAACTGCGGCTTTATAAGACATACCATATATGCATCATCCTTAAGAAGCTCATATGCCGGCGGAAGTATCTTCGACAGGGAAATAAAGGAAACATCACACGAAGCGAAATCAAGACTTTCATCGATATCTCCCGGCTTCATATATCTGAAATTGGTCTTCTCCATGCAGACTACACGTTCATCCGAGCGAAGCTTCCAGTCAAGCTGCCCATGCCCAACATCAACCGCATAGACCTTTGACGCTCCGTTCTGCAGCATACAGTCCGTAAATCCGCCGGTGGAAGCACCGATATCCATGCACACCCGGCCTTCAAGCTTTATCGGGAACACCTCAAGCGCCTTTTCAAGCTTAAGTCCGCCACGGCTTACATACTTCAGCATATTCCCCTTAACAAGCAGGTCTATTCCCTCTTCTTCAAACACCGATCCGGCCTTATCCTCCCTCTGTCCCTTGACAAACACGTTCCCTGACATGATTATGGCTTTGGCCTTTTCACGTGAAGCTGCATATCCCTTATTTACAAGTATTACATCCAGTCTCTGTTTCATTCCATTCCCGACGAAAAAACGCCTTCCTTGCGATGCTTGTTACCCCAGCTGATATATGAAGTTATGATCCTCTTTATTATTGTATCTTTATCGATACCGACCTCTTCCTTGAGAATATCCACATTTCCATGCTCAACATAGTCATCCGGAAGTGCGATTATCAACACATCACAGGAAAGCCTGCGCTCAAATACGTAATCTCTTATCTTCTCTCCGTACCCGCCGCTCTCAACATTTTCTTCAAGTGTGACTATAAGAGAATGGGTTCCGCACAGCCTGTCAAGAACTTCCGTATCAACAGGCTTGGCAAAACGTGCATTTACCAGACTGCACGGGTAACCTCTGCGCTTAAGATCACTCCGTACCTCTTCTGCTTCCCTCACCATGCTTCCCAGTGCGAAAAGTGCTATGTCATTCTCCTCATATATAACTTCACTCCGGCCGAATACGACAGGCGCCCTGAAATCCTCAAGACCGTCATAGGCTTCGCCCCTTGGATATCTGATCGCGATCGGGCTGTTGAACCTGACAGCGAACTTAAGCATATCGGAAAGCTCCCATTTGTTCTTGGGTGCCATGATCGTCATATTCGGAATGGAGGACAGATAGGATATATCAAAGATCCCCTGATGTGTCTCTCCGTCAGCTCCGACAAGACCTGCCCTGTCAATGGCAAATACGACCGGAAGATTCTGTATACAGACATCGTGAAGTATCTGATCGTACGCTCTTTGCAGAAACGATGAATACACCGCAACGATCGGTCTTAATCCGCCTGCTGCCAGTCCTGCCGCAAAGGTTACCGCATGACCCTCCGCGATCCCGACATCAAAGAACCTGTCAGGATACATATTGGAGAACCGTTTAAGACCCGTTCCGTCAGGCATGGCTGCCGTTATCGCAACAACCTTCTCATTTCTTGCACCAAGCTTGGTCATTACCGTTGAAAATATGTCTGTATAATTTGCTTTTTTCCTGTTGCGCTTCGGGAGACCCGTCTCTATATCGAATGGCTCCGCCCCGTGGAACCTTGCCGGATGTCGTTCGGCAGGCATATAGCCCTTGCCCTTCTTGGTAAGCACATGAACGAGCACACATTTGGGAAGCTTGCGTGCTTCCCTGAACATACGCACCATGGCTTTGATATCGTGTCCGTCAACCGGGCCGAGATAGGTGATACCCATATCTTCAAAGAACATCCCCGGCACCACAAGCTGTTTAACACCGCTTTTATATCTCTTCAGCGTATCTACCAGCTGTTCTCCTCCACGCAGCTTATTAAGCCTGTTTTCAAGTCCTATCTTGAAGTCCTTGTATGCTTCGGCAGTTCTTATCTTCCTGAGATACTTGGACATACCGCCAACGTTCTCGGCAATCGACATATTGTTGTCATTCAGGATTATTACGTAATTGGTGTCAAGCCTCGCCGCATTGTTAAGTGCCTCATAGGCCATACCGCCCGTAAGTGCCCCGTCACCGATAACCGCAAAAACTGCATTGTTCTCACCGTTAAGATCCCTGGCCTTAACAAGCCCCAGGCCCGCGGAAATGGACGTTGAACTGTGTCCTGTATCAAAGCTGTCACACAGGCTTTCCTTGCGCTTGGGAAACCCGCTCATCCCGCCGTACTTACGCAATGTTTCAAAGCCTTCACGTCTTCCGGTCAGCAGCTTATGGGTATATGACTGATGCCCCACATCCCACACTATCTTGTCTCCCGGAAGTTCAGCCACCAAATGAAGCGCCATTGTCAGTTCCACGGCACCGAGGTTTGAGCCCAGATGTCCTCCCGTAACACTTATCTTATTGATCAGGAATTCCCTTATCTCCTGCGCAAGATCTTCATATTCATCGGGAGGAATGTTCTTTATGTCATTAGGTTTTTTAATCTTCTCAAGTACCATTTACTCGCCTGTCATCTGTCACGGTTAATAAGGAACTTAATGAGTTCTTCAAGAAACTCATTCCTGTTATCCAGCTTATGAAGCTGTTCGATCGCATCTTCCGAAAATGCTTCAACATCTTTGGCCGCTGTTTCAAGCCCCTTTATGGTCACATAGGTTGTCTTATGATTCCTGGCATCGGAACCCACGGGCTTACCGAGTATCTTGGGATTACCCGTAACATCAAGTATATCATCCTGTATCTGGAAGGCTATTCCCACAGCCTCACCCACCTGTTCCATTATGCTCACTTCATCTTCGGATGCTCCTCCGAGTATTGCTCCTGTCATAAGAGCAGCCTGTATAAGCGCACCGGTCTTAAGCCTGAAGATAAACAATACACTGTCCTCAGTAAGCTTAAGCTCCTTATCCTCCGCTTCAACATCATACACCTGGCCTCCGACCATACCGAAGATACCCGCCTTCCTTGTAAGCACCTGCAGTGCCCTTACTGCCCTGTCAAGAAGCACGGGATCACCTGCACACAGGCTTAAGGATGACGCAGCAACCTCATACGCCATATTGAGAAGAGCATCACCCGTAAGGATTGCCATGTCCTCTCCGTAAACCACATGAGTGGTCTTCTTTCCTCTGCGGTATTCATCATTATCCATTGCCGGAAGGTCATCATGGACAAGCGAATATGTATGTATCATTTCGAGCGCTGCCATAAATGCTCCGAGAGAGGGATGCTCTTCTCCAAACAGTACGGCTGCCTCCTTCATCATGACCGGCCTTAAACGTTTGCCTCCCGAAAGAAGGCTGTAATTCATAGCCGCAAATACCGTCTTCTGATACCCAACCTCCTCCATTACGCCATTCCTGATAACCACTTCCTCAGCATTTCTCACCCGATCTCTGAGTTCTTCATTGAAATTCATTCAGCTCACCTTCTTCGTTCATGATAAGTATCTGTTGTTCTACTGCCTTAAGCTTCTCATCACAATACTTAAGCAGCTCCATGCCCTCCTTATACAGGGCAAATGAACGCTCAAGCGGAATATCGCCGGACAGTTCATCGATAGTCCTGTCCACACCTTCGAAAGCCTCCTCCAAAGTAAGCTTCTCCATATCCTCCCTCGATAATGCATTTTCTTCGGGCATAGCATCACCTCCGTAATCATCATTCATCAGTCGTCACACGTTCAAGTGTCTCAACCCTGGTTTTCACACGGCCGTCCCTTAAGGACAGAGTCAGCTCATCACCTTCGTTAATCTGTTCAACCGATCTGACCGGTCTGCCGGTTTCATCCTCAACAAAGGAATAGCCGCCGGTAAGCCTCTTAAGCGGTGACAATGCCTCAAGCTTCTCTATCTTCAGATCCAGCAGATGACGCTTCATAGTGATCAGATTCCTCATCCTGTCATTCAGCCTGTCACTGTCAGAAAGCCATCGCATCCGCTGTTCCCTGAGCTTATGCCCGGGACTCTGGTTGATCAGCCTCAGCTTTAACTTGTCATACCGCTCTCTTTTTCTTAATATATTCTCGGTATATGCCCCCGTAAGCGACTGCTTAAGGGAAAGCATCATACGCAATGCTTCCTGATAGTCATAGACCGCAAGCTCCGCTGCCGCCGAAGGTGTAGGAGCCCGAAGATCAGCCACATAATCCGCTATGGTCGTATCGGTTTCATGGCCGACTGCGGATATGACCGGTACAGAGCAGTCAAAGATCGCCCTTGCAACGATCTCCTCATTGAATGCCCACAGATCCTCTATTGAACCTCCGCCTCTACCGACGATCATGACATCTACGTTCAAATGCTCCAGAGCATGTATTCCCTGCACAACACTCTGTGCCGAACCTTCCCCCTGTACCTTTGCGGGATACAGCACAATTCTCACATGCGGGTTGCGCCTCGTCGTTATGTTTATGATATCCTGTATCGCAGCTCCGGTAGGTGCTGTTACCACACCGAGTGTGGTTATGAACCGGGGGATGGGCTTCTTGTATTCCTGTGCGAACATCCCCATCTCGCTCAGTTCACGCTTCAGCTGTTCATATCTTTCATACAGCTGTCCTTCCCCATCAAGAACGATCTCCTGAGCATAAAGCTGGTACTTACCATCCCGCTCGTACACATCAACGCGTCCGCCCGCAATTATCTGCTGGCCTTCCCTTAAAGTAAACTTAAGGCCGCCCCTGCTTCCGGCAAACATGACACAGGCAAGTGTACCCGACCTGTCCTTCATGGTGAAATAAATGTGACCTGAGGAGTGGTACTTAACATTGGACACCTCTCCTTTAACATAAACTGAGCGCAGCATGTAATCCTGCGCAAACATGTTCTTGATATATGAATTGATCTGTCCTACCGAATATGCATTCTTCATATCTGTTTACACTGATTTAGCAACCGAAGCCAGTATCCCGTTTATAAATGACGGTGATTCATCCTGACCGTATTTCTTGGCCAGCTCCACTGCTTCATCGATCGCTACACCCACGGGAATCTTTTCGTCATATTTCATCTCATATACTGCGAGCCTGAGTATGGCAAGATCCACCTTTCCCATACGGCCGGTATCCCACCCCTTGGCATTTGAATTGATCACCTCATCAAGGCCGGTAAGATTCCCTCTGATATTATCGTATTTATCTCGTATATACCGTTCATCATCTTCACTGAACAGACATATCTTTTCTGCATCCTCCGGCGTATCGCTGTCAAGATCCTCCTTGTCCGTATCTTCAAAGTATCTCTCAAGCTGCAACGGCATATCTTCCGCTTCATTGAATTCAAGCCGGAATACAAGCCGGAATATATGCTCCCTTACTTCACTTCTGGTCATCTTTCCTGCCGCTCCTTATACTCCTCATCATTCCTCTGTAGTCATATCAACGCCGACTATCCTTATACCGACATTTGATACCCGGAGACCGGTCATGTTTTCAATTGCCGATTTCACTCTCTCCTGAACCTGTTTACTGGTTATGGGAATGTTGTAGCCGTATTTCATTATAAGCGCCAGATCGACAGTGACGATATTTCCGTCGATAACCACCTTTACTCCCCTGGAGCGCCTGGTCATTCCCATCCTGCTCATAAGCTCTTTGGTCATATTACCGACAGTACCGGCAACGCCTTCTATTTCAGTGGCAGCTATTCCTGCTATATTTCCGACAACATCATCGGCAATACGGACTTCTCCGTAGGCATCCACATCTTTTGTCCTTACATTCTCTTCTTCCATTTACACTCATACCTCCGGTTTGCTATCTGTCTGTTAAAGTATATCATAACTATTCAGAACAGGCTCAAAATATATGTGCATGGCTCTGAATAGTTAAAGTATATCAAAATCATTCTGAAAATGAAAGCAGTGTTTATAAATAGAATATAAGCTCGTTTAAGTTGTCAAGATACAGATAATTGGCCCGCGAGCTGCCTCTTAAAAAATCAAATATCCTGCCGTCCCCGGTCAGGTGATCCCTCATCTGTTGATACACCGCCTGATCCGAGCACTTTACTGTTACCATCACTTCACCGTCTGCATATGCCTTATCAAAGACCCTTCTTAAATGCTCATCATCAACAGCTTCAAAATAATTGCCTTCCCTGACGAAATAGTAATCCTTTCTTGCGGTACACTCAGGAAGAGTAAAGTAATTGTCCAGCTTATGAGTGGGCTCTATATCCCTTGTTGTCACGCACAGATATTCATAGCTTATTTCAGGAAGAACCGGCATCGTGGAAATCCTCTTATCCACCATGACATCATATGAAGTATCTCCCCATGTCACGTCCACATAATAGTAGTCCCCGTCTGCCTTGACGAAATTCCAGGCATGATTCTCGTTGGTATTGGTCACGCCCCTTACAACAATGCAGAACATACCGAGCTTGTTCATCATATACTGCATCGCAGTCGCATATCCCTGGCATACGCTCCTGCCGTTTTCAAACACACTGAGAAAATTCTGAGAATTCTCGGCATTGAGGTCATATTCCGTATTCTTGACAATATACTCGTACAGATATTTGATCTTTTCATAGTCATCGGTTCCCTGCGGAGCCCCGGCAAGACATTTGTCAACGTATTCATCGGCTCTCTTCCTATGGATTGCGGCATCCTCCTTAGTCATGGTAAAAAGTCCCGTAAGGTAGAGCTTCTCCACTATACCGCCCCGTTCATACCGTATAAGATTGTATCCCTTGACATAAAACAGCTCGGGATTGTCTGCAAGAACACAGGAAAAGACATTGTCGATAACCTTTGGATCCTTTGTGGGCATCGGAGTTTTGCCCTCAAAGGTATTAAGAGATGTATATATCAGCTTATATACCTTTTTCTCGTCATCTTTAAGTGTGTGATACGCATAGTATCTCTCTGCTTTAAGTGTCTCATCAAGCGATATTTCGCTCATCGCATCAGCAGAAGCGGGCGCATCCTCTTCTATTTCAATGGCCGAAGCCTGCGGATCGTCAATATCTATTACCTGCTCACTGACCTCTGGTTCAATATTAACGGTAGGAAGCGGTGGAACCGAATAGGGTTCGTCAAGGCTCATGGTATGATCAGGGGCAGGATCATCGAAGCTCACGGTATGATCAGAGACAGGATCATCAGCTCCGGGGCCGCCCTTTTTCAGAATACTGATCGTCTCTTCAAACTGATCATATAAGGCACAACCCGAAACCGTGGTCATGATCGTTGCAAGAACCATGACCGAAGCCAAATATCTTATACAGTTTTTCTTAAAATGGACAACCAATCTCATAAGCAATCCCTTTGGACTTACTCCTTTATCAGTTTCTGCCGAACTCTGTCAGTTTAAGTCCTTCATTCCTCTCAAGCACCATGCCCACACTCCAGCTGTTTACAAACAGCAGAAGCGGATTACCCTTTAGATCCTGGATCTTCTTCATATCAGAGGTTCCGGTAAGTCTGCTCACATCAACCTCATCCTTGTTCTCTATCCATCTTATATGTTCATAGGGCAGGTTTTCAAGCTTTATATCAACATTATATTCATTTTCCAGTCTGTATTTCAGCACCTCGAACTGAAGCACTCCCACAACCCCGACGATTATCTCCTCCATACCGGAGCCTATTTCCTGAAATATCTGTATTGCGCCCTCCTGCGCGATCTGATTGATACCCTTGACAAACTGTTTCCTCTTCATGGTATCAAGCTGTCTGACCCTCGCAAAATGTTCGGGGGCAAATGTAGGTATCCCTTCATATTCGAAGTTCTCACCCGGCATGCATATCGTATCCCCGATAGAAAACACTCCCGGATCGAAAACGCCTATGATATCACCGGCATAGGCTTCATCGACCACATGTCTTGCATCTGCCATCATCTGCTGTGGCTGTGACAGGCGCATGACCCTTCCACCCTGAACATGCTTAACCTCCATTCCCGCATCAAACCTTCCGGAACAGATCCGCATGAAGGCTATCCTGTCCCTGTGCGCCTTGTTCATGTTGGCCTGGATCTTGAATACAAAGGCAGAAAAATCATTCGTAACGGGATCGATGATACCTTTGTCAGCCTTCCTTGCAAGCGGTGTCGTCGTCATTTCAAGGAAATATTTAAGGAACATCTCGACGCCGAAATTGGTAAGCGCCGAACCAAAAAATACAGGCGACAGCTCACCATGCTGCACTTCGTCAAGATTAAATTCGGCACTGGCTCCGTCTATAAGCTCAATCTCCTCAAGCAGTGTATCACAGGCTTCATCACCTATGAATTCGCGCAGCTTATCCTCATCATCAACCGGCAGCACATCCGTATGGCCTTCCTTTGTACCCTTTTCCGTATCCGAGAATGTCATAACAGCCTTTTTATTCCGGTCATACACACCCTTAAAACGCTTACCCGATCCTATGGGCCAGTTAACCGGACAGGTTGCGACACCCAGCTCCTTCTCAATCTCATCCAGCAGTTCAAACGTATCATTGGCGTCCCTGTCCATCTTATTTATAAATGTAAATATGGGGATCTTCCTCATGGCACATACCTTAAACAGCTTCCTGGTCTGAGCCTCCACACCCTTACTCGCATCTATGACCATGACCGCCGAATCGGCTGCCATCAGTGTCCTGTAGGTATCCTCCGAAAAATCCTGATGACCGGGTGTATCAAGTATGTTGATGCAGAAGCCGTCATATTCGAACTGCAGCACCGAAGATGTAACGGATATACCTCTTTCCTTCTCTATTTCCATCCAGTCGGACACGGCATGCCTTGCCGTAGCCTTACCCTTAACCGATCCGGCCAGATTGATAGCTCCGCCGTAGAGGAGGAACTTCTCCGTAAGAGTTGTCTTACCGGCATCCGGGTGCGATATAATGGCGAAAGTACGCCTTTTGTTGATTTCTTTTTCGTACATATTTCCGATCCTCTATCTCTATATTTATAAATCAATTGCTTATAACATATCACTCCCCGATACCTGTCCGTTCACATTCAGATATCCCAGTACGGTCGCAGCAATATCCGCAAAAGTATCGTGCGTTCCGAGATTTCCAGGTCTGACATTCTTCCCATACATAAGTAACGGCACGCATTCCCTTGTATGATCCGTAGTCTTGGTGAAAGCAGGGTCACATCCGTGATCGGCAGTGATCATCAGCACATCATCATCCCTCATCTTGCCCATTATCTGCGGAAGCTTATCATCAAAATATGCAACAGCCCTCGCATAGCCGTCAATATCCCTCCTGTGACCGTAAAGCATATCATAATCGACAAGATTCACAAACAATATCCCCTCGAAATCCCTGTCCATATATTCAAGCGTCTTCTCTATTCCGTCAGGATTTCCCGTGGTATAAACGTGCTCCGTAATACCGATGCCGGCAAAGATATCATATATCTTTCCGACTGCGACCGAGCTCATTCCCGCTTCCTTAATATGATCCAGCATTGTCTTATCGGGAGGAACAAGAGAGAAATCATGCCTGTTGCTCGTTCTCGTATAATTTCCGTTACTTCCGATAAACGGCCTTGCTATAACACGCCCCACTCCGTACTTACCCTTAAGTATGCTCCTGCATTTTCTGCATATCTCATACAGCTCCTCAAGCGGTACAACATCCTCATGTGCTGCTATCTGAAATACGGAATCGGCAGATGTATACACGATAAGATCCCCTGTCCTTACATGCTCATCTCCGTAATC
>JAEEHY010000247.1 GCA_016281085.1 Lachnospiraceae bacterium | reverse complement strand
TCCGTCTGTCCTCGTCACGAATACATATGTCTTTGTGTGTTCTTCTCCCGCGGACATGCGTCCGCCGTGCGAACATTATATTACCACTTTAATATTTAAATATCAAGTGAAAATCTACTCAAAATTAATTCCCGGTTGCACTATTCACCATACAGGGTATATACTTGCATTTGGTAACTATTCAGAGCCATGCACATAAAATACAGCTCATGCCTGCGACGCGAAGCTAGCTCTTTAGGGCATGGAAGCCGGATTTTATGTATATGGCGAATGGGGTTCTGAATAGTTACCATTTGACACCTATTCAGAACAGGTAAAAACACCGTCAGGATACAAACAGATATGGACAACGGAATCGCATTCAGAAAAGGACTGAGAGACGGAACTCCGATAGCACTCGGTTATTTCGCCGTCGCTTTCTCACTCGGTTTTATGGCAAAAAAATGTACACTGACACCTATTCAGGGATTTATCGGAAGCTTCTTTACAAGAGCTTCCGCCGGGGAATATGGTGTCTATTCAATGGTAGTGCAGGATGCAGGCTATCTTGCGGTAGTGGCGATGAGCCTTGTGACCAATTTAAGATATCTGCTGATGAGCACGGCCCTTACCCAGAAATTCTCACCGGATACTTCTTTACTGAAGAGGATACTCACCGGCTGCTGTGTTACAGATGAGATATTCGGGATATCCATCGCTTATGAGGGATATCTGAACCCATGGTATACTTACGGGGCTTTTGCCATATCAACGCCCTTGTGGGCACTCGGAACGACCATGGGGATCGTTGCAGGAACAATACTGCCCGACCGTGCGGTTTCGGCACTCAGTGTTGCGTTGTACGGTATGTTCATTGCCATAATAATCCCGCCTTCCAGGAAGGACAGGGCTGTTGGAATGGCGGTAGCAGCGGCATTTCTTTTAAGCTGGGGAATAAGACGGCTGGTAGCGTTAAATAATATCAGCTTAAGCTCAGGCGCGATAACGATCCTGCTTACAATAGCCATTTCGGCAATAGCAGCCGTTGTTTGTCCGGTCAAAGAAGGTGCGGACAGCAAACAAAGCATGGAACAGGGAGAATAAACGATTTGACTCACTCAACCTGGATATACATTTTAATAATGATACTTACAACCAATCTTATAAGAGTTATACCGCTTACTCTTATAAGGGGCGAGATAAAGAACCGCTTTGTGAGAAGCTTTCTTTATTATGTCCCATATGTGACCCTGGCGGTAATGACTTTTCCCGCTATCGTCGAAACAACAAACAGCCCCGTTGCAGGCAGCATTGCCCTGATACTCGGCATTGTCGCTGCATGGCTGGGACTGTCATTATTTCCTGTTTCGGTTATCTGCTGTGTCGCTGTATTTATTCTTGAATTCTTTTTTTAGTTATTTATCCACTTAAGATAAGCATTGATAAACGGATCGATATACCCGTCCATTACCTTATCCACCTGTGCCACCTCTTCGTTGGTGCGGTGATCCTTTACCAGCGTGTACGGCTGCATTACATATGATCTTATCTGGTTTCCCCAGCCGATCTCCTTTACATCGCCGCGGATATCGGACAGCATCTGTGCATTCTCTTCCTGCTTAAGCATATATAACTTAGCCTTCAGCATCTGCATGGCCTTGTCCTTATTCTGGAACTGCGATCTCTCATTCTGACACTGTACCACGATGCCCGTGGGAAGGTGCGTTATCCTGATCGCCGAACTGGTCTTATTGATATGCTGGCCGCCCGCACCCGAACTGCGGTAGGTATCTATACGAAGATCATCATCATTTATCTCAATATCCAGATCATCATTTATTTCAGGCATGACATCAAGAGATACGAAGCTGGTCTGACGCTTACCCTGGGCATTGAAGGGTGAAATACGCACAAGCCTGTGCACTCCCTTCTCCGACTTAAGGTATCCGTATGCATTCTCGCCGTTAACCTGGAAGGTAACTGACTTGATCCCGGCCTCGTCACCGTCAAGGAAATCCAGAACCTCGACAGAAAAACCTCTCTTCTCAGCCCATCTCGAATACATGCGGTACAGCATGGACGCCCAGTCGCAGCTCTCGGTTCCGCCAGCTCCGGCATTCAGACGAAGGATCGCATTGTTCCTGTCATATTCCCCCGAAAGAAGAGTACTTATCCTGAGGTTCTCAAGCTTTTCCTTAAAGTCATCAAATTCAGCCTGAATATCGGGGATCATCTCCGGATCATTCTCCTCATAACCCATTTCAAGGAGAGTCTGAATATCCTCATACTGCTGATCAAGACCGTTCACAAGGGAGATCGTGTCCTTAAGATTGCTAAGCTCCTTTGTGAATTTCTGTGAACGTTCCGCGTCATCCCAGAAACCAGGTGCTTCCATCTCACGCTCCAGTTCCTCCACACGCCTTGCCTTATCATCAAGAGAAAGAGAAGCCCTTATCTCCTTCAGGGGCTCCTCGTAAGTCTGTAATTCCGTTTTTATATTGTCTAACTCTACCATAAATCATTCCTTTATCATCCCGCAGGACACGCCTCTGCTGCTGACTAGGCACGCATTCTTCCGTGGCACTGCTTGTACTTCTTACCGCTTCCGCACGGACACGGATCGTTGGGATATATCTTGTTCTCAGTCCTTCTCTTGGGCTGTTTCACAGCCGAATCATCCTTATTGGTTCCGGTTACCTTGGCAACCTCCTCACGCTCTACCTTCTGCTCTATCTTGATATGGAACAGTACCCTTATCGTTTCCTCGGAAATACTGTCGGTCATGGCATTGAACATATCATAACCGGACATCTTGTATTCTACAAGAGGATCACGCTGTCCGTATGCCTGCAGTCCGATACCCTGACGCAGCTGATCCATATCATCAATATGATCCATCCACTTACGGTCAATAGCCTTCAAAAGAACCACACGTTCAAGCTCTCTTATCTGTTCCGGCGAAGGGAATTCAGCCTCCTTGGCTTCATACAGCTTGACTGCCTCTTCCTTGAGATTGTGCTTAAGCTGTTCCTTCTTAAGTCCCCTGATATCCGGTGTTTTTATCTCATTCAACGGTATCGTTGCACGCAGATGCTGATTAAGCTCAGGCAGATCCCAATCCTCCCAGCTGTTACTCTCTCCGATACACATATCAACGGTATTCTCAACGAAATCGGTAGTCATCTTGAAGACAACATCCCTCATACTCTCTCCGTCAAGCACACGGCGTCTCTCCGCATATATGATCTCACGCTGTTCATTGTTAACACGGTCATATTCAAGAAGGTTCTTTCTGATTCCGAAGTTGTTGGCCTCTATCTTCATCTGAGCCTTTTCGATTGCATTGGTAAGCATCTTATGCTCTATCTGCTCACCTTCAGGTACTCCCAGAGTTGTAAATATCTGCATGAGACGTTCCGAACCGAACAGTCTCATAAGGTCATCCTCAAGGGATATGAAGAAACGGGATTCTCCCGGATCTCCCTGACGTCCGGAACGACCCCTTAACTGATTGTCAATACGACGGCTCTCGTGCCTCTCAGTACCTATTATCTTAAGTCCGCCTGCTGCCCTTGATTCCTCATCAAGCTTAATATCGGTACCACGTCCTGCCATGTTGGTTGCAATGGTCACCGCACCGTGGATACCCGCATCCGCTACTATCTCAGCCTCCATCTCATGGAACTTGGCATTCAGCACATTGTGCTGTATACCACGTCTCTTAAGCATTGCACTGATCTCTTCGGATGCCTCGATCGTGATAGTACCGACCAGTATAGGCTGTCCCGTTGCATGCGCTGCCTCTATCTCATCGCAGATAGCCTTAAGCTTCTCTTTCCTTGTCTTGTAAACCGCATCCTGAAGATCCTTTCTTGCGATCGGTCTGTTGGTCGGGATCTCGATAACATCCATTCCGTAAATATCACGGAACTCCTTCTCCTCTGTAAGAGCCGTACCGGTCATACCGGCCTTCTTCTCGAACTTGTTGAAGAAGTTCTGGAAGGTGATGGTGGCAAGAGTCTTGCTCTCACGCTTAACCTTAACATGCTCCTTAGCCTCTATGGCCTGGTGCAGACCGTCCGAATAACGGCGTCCCGGCATAATACGTCCCGTAAACTCATCAACGATAAGTACCTGATCGTCCTTGACCACGTAATCCTGATCCCTGAACATAAGGTTATGAGCCCGAAGTGCAAGTATTATATTGTTCTGTATTTCAACATTCTCGGGATCGGCAAGATTGTCGATCTGGAAGAACTTCTCAACCTTCTCAACACCCTGTGCCGTAAGAGTTACGAACTTGTCCTTCTCATTAACGATAAAGTCACCCGTTTCCTCTCTCTCTATACCCATGATGGCATCCATCTTCGAGAGGTCTTCCATATCCTCACCACGCTTAAGCTGGCGTGCGAGCATATCACATATTTCGTAAAGCTTGGTGGATTTACCGCTCTGACCCGAAATAATGAGCGGCGTCCTGGCTTCATCAATAAGAACAGAGTCAACCTCATCGATGATAGCATATGCCAGATCACGAAGCACCAGCTGTTCCTTGTAGATCACCATGTTATCCCTGAGGTAATCAAAACCAAGCTCATTGTTTGTCACATAAGTAATATCACAACCGTAGGCAGCCCTTCTCTCCTCGGATGTCATCGAATTGAGAACCACTCCAACGGTAAGTCCCAGAAATTCATGTACCTGACCCATCCATTCGGCATCACGCTTGGCTAGATAATCATTAACCGTAACCACATGCACTCCGCGCCCCGTCAATGCGTTAAGGTAAGCAGGAAGTGTCGATACAAGTGTCTTACCTTCACCTGTCTTCATCTCGGCAATACGTCCCTGATGAAGAATGATACCGCCAATTATCTGAACCCTGTAGTGTTCCATATTGAGCACTCGCCTTGCGGCTTCCCTGACCGTAGCGAATGCTTCGGGAAGTATATCATCAAGCGAAGCCCCGTCATTCAGCCTTGACTTGAACTCGCGCGTCTTATCCTTAAGCTCCGCATCGCTCAAAGCCATCATCGAATCGCGCAGTGCCTCAACCTTGTCAACAATGGGATTGATGAGCTTAAGCTCCCGCTCCGAATGAGTTCCGAATATTTTATCTACAATCTTCATAATAAATGTTAATCTCCTGATGCCTATCGATATACATACGGTCCGGCAGTAATAAACAACAATATCCAAACCTTTACAACTGCATACCTATCAACTATATCAGATTTGGTTGATAAATTCAATCCTGCATTTACGGGGTGAAACACAGTCCCCTTCCTTCACTCTTTCACAGGTTCACTTCCTTCTGAGTATGAAATGCAGTTCGGATGAGAACTCACTCTCATCAAGTATAAGCTGGAGCTTATCCATAAGAGGCGTGAATTTCTCGGCAAAGAGATCTGCGAACTCCTCATTTCCGTTCTTACGCATGGATACGCTTATGAAACGGTACAGATCGTTGATATCAGATCCGAAGCGCCATTCATACGCCACCTCAAATCCTATCGAATCAGCCATCATCTGTATGGATTCATTGGTAAACAGATGCGTGTGCGTTCCCCCCATATGCCTGTTGTAGCATTGCTGGAATGCAGCCTCAAAGGCACAGCTGAACGAAAACATCGGAACTGAAGCATACAGATATCTGATATTCCTGTTATTCTTTATCGCATCAAGATTTTCCTTAAGATGGATAAGATGCTCAAGGACTCCTATCGCCGAGATCACGTTGACATCCGCATTTTTTATATAATCTATCGAATCCGTCAGTCCGACATGCTTAAGATACTGCCTGCTGCCATCCTCTATCATCGCATTACCGTGCTTCACCTCGGTTTCCGATACCTCAATTCCCGTGGATTCTATACCGGCCTTTCGCATGGCAGCAACAAAGTAACCGCAGCCTGCACCTATATCAAGATCCTTTATATCATCAACTCCATCCTTTTTAAGGCAGTCAATAAGGAACTGTGCCTTGGGAACATAGATCATGTTCATCCTGCGTTCATAACTTTCCTTATCCTTCATGCTGTAATTCTTCGAGTAATCATCTTCTACATAAACCCTGGATGCGAAATCATCTGTATCCTCGCATGCACTGTTGAGATGACCGCATTTTTTGCAGGCAAGATAGTCTATATTATGCGAATGAACCACCACGCCGTGATCGGAGGCATTCAGCGGCTCCCCGCATATTTTACAGCATTTACGTACCGGCTGTGCATTTATGATATCCGCCATACCGTCTGCCATTTCAAGCATTCCGTCATTATTGTTAAAAAAGTTCTGTTTCAGTGAATTCAGATCACCGAAGGATTTACCGAATTTCTTTTCCGACATTTATTTCTCCCTTTCAGGTTCTTTGTCTTTCACTTAAAGTATTTGTGAATGGCTCTGAACAGTTACCATTCACAACATAAAACGTCCGCGTCATAGCATGACGCGGACGATAATATGTCCAATTATCAGTACTTCATTGCCTCTTCCGTACCATTCACAACCGCAAGTCCGCCCTGAGCAAGCGCAAGCAGTTCATCCTCTCCGGGATATACGGTAAACGGAGCTATCCACTCACAACGTTTCTTAAGCTCAGCAACCACATATTTATCATATGCAATTCCACCGGTAACAACTATCTGATCAACCTTGCCTTCGAGTACTGTCGCCATCGCTCCTATGTTCTTGGATACCTGCATGATGAATGCATCCCTGACTTCTGCCGCATGGGTATCACCGTCCTGAACCATCTTCTCGACATCCCTTAGATCGTTGGTTCCGCAGTATGCATTAAATCCACCGTCTCCGACAAGCTTCTTATATACCTCGGCTTCCGTATATTTACCGGAGAAGCACATCTTAACAAGATCACCAACGGGCACCGCACCCGCCCTCTCAGGTGAAAAAGCACCGTCTCCGTCAAGAGCATTGAATATATCGATTACCTTACCGTTCTTGTGAGGACCTACAGATACACCGCCGCCCATATGAACAACGATAAGATTGAGATCCTTGTATGCCTTGCCTGCTTCCTTGGCATATCTCTTGGCTACAGCCTTCTGGTTGAGTGCATGGAAGATCGACCTGCGCGGAAGCTCCGGAACACCCGAATATCTTGAGATAGGCATAAGCTCATCAACAACAACAGGATCAACTATGTAGGAAGGAACTCCAACCTCATCACCTATCTCACGTGCAAGAATGCCGCCGAGATTGGATGCATGCTGACCCGATACTCCAACCTTAAGATCCTCGATAAGTGCATCCGATGTTTCATAGGTTCCACCGGGGATAGGCTTAAGCATACCACCGCGGCCTACCACAAAATCGAGTGACTTTATATCGAAATCCTTCTCCTTAAGGAAGTTCGTGATTATATTCTTACGGAAATCCTTCTGATCCACTATCGATGCAAACTGTGCTATCTCCTCTGTGGTGTGTCGCAGTGTTTCATCAAATAATAATGTTTCATCCTCGAACACACCAATCTTGGTTGATGTGGATCCGGGATTGATTATAAGACTCTTCTTTCCCATTTATATATTCCTTTCTATATTCAGATTGTAAGTTTGAGTCACCGGAAACGACCCCGGTTTTATTTTTTGGCCTGGAATTCGGCAACTATTGCCGCAAGGGCTATGGAATTAACCTTCGTCTCAAAGGAATCCGAGCGCGAAGTAAGTACAACCGGAGCTTTCGTACCGGTAAGTATACATCCGTTCTGAACACCGGGTACCATATGTACGATCGCCTTGTAGGTAAGGTTTCCGGCATGAATGTCAGGGAACAGGAGAACATCGGCATCGCCTGCAACCTTGCGTCCTGTTGCGCCCTTCTCCTCTGCAGCTTCCTTATAAAGAGCAATATCAAAAGAAAGAGGTCCGTCCACTATACAGTCCTTGATCTCTCCCTCGGCATTCATCCTTGTAAGCTCAGCCGCATCAACCGTGCAGGGCATCTTCTCGTTTACCGTCTCAAGTGCGGCAAGGGGAGCAACCTTGGGCATAGTCACACCACAGGCCTCAGCAACTTCAACGGTATAATCGATTATGCACTTCTTATCCTCAAGTGTGGGATACGGCATGAAGGCAACATCCGTAAGGAAAAGCAGCCTGTCTATGCCGGGAATCTCAAATACGGCAACATGCGATAAGGGTTTGCCGGTACGAAGTCCGACTTCCTTGTTAAGTACGCTTCTTAAGAAGGTTGCTGTGGGAAGCAGTCCCTTCATATACATATCCGCATCACCGTCATGAACAAGCTTGACCGCCTTGAGAGAAGCCTCGGTCACATCCTTCTCATCGATTATCTCGTAATCGTCCATGTTCATTCCGAGTGACTCACCGATCTTCTTAATCTCTTCCTCGTCACCAACCAGGATCGCATCCGCAATGTCACGCTCCTTGGCTGCCTTAACTGCCTCAAGCACTGCTTCATCCTGCGCAACGGCAACAGCCACCTTCTTTCTCTTGATAGATGACAGGTCAGCTGTCAGCTCTTTAAAACTCTTAGCCATTTCTTTATCCTTCTTTCTCTCTTTCTAATTTATAGTTAAAGAAGTAATTACGTACTTCCTTATCAGAATCCCTTCTCTTCAAACCACTTAAGCCCTTCGGCCTCTGTTATGAAGTACTTATTCTCGGTCTGCGGAGAATTCGACATCTTCTTATGCTTGGAAGACTGCACCGATACCTCATAGGAATTGCCTTCAATGTAGGCAATACACTTGCAGCCTGCGTTGGCCAGTGTCTCATGCAGCTTAACATACTGTCCGCTTCCCTTGGGGCTTACCTGCTGAAGCTCCTCGATAAATGCCATATATGCAAACCCCTTGTCATCATTCCATTCCGAAGCCATATCCACGATATTCTCGTACAGCCATTCGATCTCGTGAGCATGTGCCACACCGCGTCCCTTGGAATAAACGATCCTTCTGTTTTCATCTGTCCATACTCTAAAGCTTTCTTTTTCTCTTTCCATACACCTTCTCCATTATTATAATTACTGTTAGTCCATGACATCCTGCCCGTCTTCCGTTAATATGTCACTTCATGGCAGTATAAACATCACTTTATATTCTATAAAAAAAATCAATGATTTTCAAGAAAAAACGTAATCCCCGGTGCAACTTTTCACTACGCCCTGCGCGCCAGCGAAGCCACTGCATACACAATAATGTTTACGGTGACTATGGTGGCGCCCACGGGTGTGGATACCGCGATAGACAGCAGCATACCCGTGAAAGCACATACAACCGCAATTACGGCAGAGCATATGACCACACTCCTGTAGTTGTTGAACAGCCTCATGGCTGTCAGTGCAGGAAAGATCACAAGTGCAGAAATAAGAAGTGAACCCACAAGATTCATGCCCATAACTATGATCACGGCGATCAGGATCGCAATGATCAGATTGTATCTGTCCGCATTAAGGCCGGTTGCATTGGCGAAATCCTCATCAAAGGTAACCGCAAATATCCTGTTGTACAGAAAGATGAATGCTCCGGTGACTATCACGGCAAGAACCACCGAGAACCACACCTCACCGGCAGTAAGGGTAAGAAGCGATGTCGAGCCGAACAGAGTCGAGCATACATCTCCCGAAACATTGGCCGATGTGGAAAAAACATTCATTATAAGATAACCGAGCGCAAGAGCTCCGACGGAGAAAATAGCTATGGCAGCATCTCCGTTAACCTTGGCCTTCTTACCTGTACGCAGTAAAAAAACCGCGGCAAGGATTGTCATAGGAAGAACAATAACATTGTTATTTATCATCTTGAAAACACTTGCTACGGCCATGGCTCCGAAAGCAACATGTGACAGACCGTCACCGATAAACGAGTATCTCTTGAGTACAAGAGTAACTCCGAGAAGTGATGCGGATAAGGCAATGACTATTGAAACCACCAATGCATAACGGACAAAAGGATATGAAAAATATACAGAAAATTTCTCAAATATACTCATGCCTTGATCCCTCCCGGTATAACATGTCTTTTGTGATGCTGATGGAATGACTTCCAGCTCTCACTCAGGAGGTAGTCATCCTTATCCCCGAAAAATATCTGTTCACGGCCGATCTGTAATATCTTGTTGGCATGCGCCATCGCTTCATCAAGATCATGACTTACCATAACTATGGTCATGCCGTTTCGGTTAAGTTCACCAAGCATCGCATAGAATTCGCACGTAACCTTGTAATCAAGTCCGGTCACCGGTTCATCAAGCAGCAGGAGCTTCCCCGCGGCGCACAGAGCCCTTGCAAGCAGAACCCTCTGCTGCTGGCCTCCCGACAGTTCACGATAGCAGCGTTTGCGCAGCTCATAAACATCCATCTGCTTCATGTTATCCTCGGCCGTCTTCTTCTCCGCCCTGCTGTAAAACGGTCTCAATCCGCATTTACTCAGGCAGCCGCTTATGACTATTTCCTCAACCGATGCCGGAAAATCACGCTGGAAATCCTTGTTCTGCGGAAGATAACCGATCTCATTTCTTTGTATACCGTCACCGAAAGTAATCTCTCCGCTCATAGGTTTGTTAAGATTCATGAGCGCCTTCATAAGTGTACTCTTTCCGGCTCCGTTCTCACCGATTATGCACAGATAATCACCCTCACAAACATCGAAATTGATGTTCCCGGTAACAGCCTGTCCGTCATATCCAAGTTCAAGATCCCTGCAGGTTATATAAGCCATTTTCCACTCCTGTTCCGACAAAAACCCTCATGAACACATCTATCTAAAGATAGCACAATTCATGAGGGTAGGCAAACCTTTATTCATACAGATTCTTACTGAAATAACGGTCTCCTCTGTCGGGAAGTATGATCACTATGTTTCCTTTTGCTCCCAGGGCTATAAGCTTCTTTGCGGCACTGTAAGCCGCTCCCGATGAAGAACCGGCAAAGATCCCTTCACGTCTTGCAAGCTCTCTCGCTCCGGTAAACGCGTCATTGTCATCAATCTTTATGACCCGGTCCACCAATGTCATATCCATCGTATCCGCGATAAAATCATTACCTATTCCTTCAATATTATAGTCGGCATGTTCACCGCCGCCCATTGTCGATCCCACCGGGTCTGCAAGCACACCATTTATTTCGGGATCCTGTTCCTTAAGATACTTAAGTACACCGGAATAAGTGCCTCCGCTTCCCGCTCCTGCCACAACATGATCGATCTTCCCCTCAAGATCCCGCCACAGCTCCGGGCCGGTCGTTTCATAGTGTGCCCGGGGGTTGGCCAAATTCTTAAACTGCTTAAGCGTCACAGCTCCCGGGATCGACATCCTGAGTTCTTCTGCCTTCTTCTCAGCCCCGAGCATTCCATCCTCACGCGGCGTATTGATCACCTCCGCACCAAGCGCCCTCATAAGAGTCTGTTTTTCAACAGAGAACTTGGTCGGTACCGCAAATATAACCCGGTATCCTCTTTTGATCGCAGCGAATGCAATACCCAGGCCCGTATTCCCTGCCGTACCTTCAACTATTGTTCCTCCGGGCTTTAACAGTCCCTTTTCTTCCGCATCCCTTATCATATATTCACCGGTCCTGTCCTTGACACTTCCTGAAGGGTTATACAGCTCAAGCTTCGCAAACAGACTTACATCCTCCGGGACATCACTGTTTACAAGCTTAACAACCGGCGTGTTACCTACGAGTTCATGCATTGATCCATAGTACATTTTTCTACCTCTTTCTTAATATCCGAT
>JAEEHY010000246.1 GCA_016281085.1 Lachnospiraceae bacterium | reverse complement strand
TTCTTTTTCATAGAATCCTTAACTTCCTGACGCCTCTTGCCCTTGCCTATCATCCCCTTAAGTCCAAGATCAAGCAGTGCAGGAGTGTATTTATCCATCCTGGTTGCGGTTGTTGGACCTGCCGATCCTATGGGACGTCCTTCTCTTGCAGGTGACGGTCCCATATAGTAAATAATGTTACCCTCTATATCAAAAGGCAGTTCTTCTCCTCTTTCAAGAGCTTCATACATCCTTTTATGAGCCGCATCCCTTGCTGTATATATGGTTCCGGTAATATATACATAATCTCCGATCTTTAGATCATTAACTGTATTATCATCTATAGGTGCCGTAATGTGCTTTTCCATCATTTAAACCTTTCATATTTACCTGTTCCGAATAATTATCATTCAAAACAGATTATTCAATAAACCTATGATAATCCCGATAAGTGCTCCGAGACTTACTATGGTATTAAGTTCATTCTTCATTACCGTCATAATAAGCCTCTCCAACTCATTTATATCCATGGAGTTTATCTTATCCTCTATAACGGAAGCTATATCTATATGAGCCATTGAGCGGTCTATATTGTCATGAACAAGCTTATGATAACCTTCCGTTATCGATTTTCTTACAGTTTCCGTTTCCTTACCCGATTCCTTTATAATATCTTCAACACTGCGGCTGTCTATTGAATCAAGCTTCTCATCAACTATCGGCTTAACAAAGGAAACGCCTTTATCTTTGACTATAACCTGCAAGTCCCCCGAAATTGTATTGGCCACGGAATTGATGAAATCATCGGGAACAAGCTTTCCGATTGGAATACTGTGTATCTTATCCCTGAAATAATTTATCCCAAACTCACTCATAATTGCATTAACATCTATCGAATCAACTATTTCCTGACTTAATGCATTACTCAGAGATGCTTTCTTATCACTATATTCATCTTCATTTATACCTGTAAGCACACAGATCTCATTGCTTATACGGACACTGAAATGCCTCATTATC
This sequence comes from Lachnospiraceae bacterium, assembly GCA_016281085.1. Lineage (GTDB taxonomy): Bacteria > Bacillota > Clostridia > Lachnospirales > Lachnospiraceae > UBA2868. The sequence continues at coordinate 17,151 of JAEEHY010000246.1, read as the reverse complement.
GCATCGGTAACATGCTCCTCCACTTCCTCCGAAAGAAGCATCGCCTCAATATCTCCTTTGGTGAGCAGTGAATCCGATACCGCATGTCCCACAGCAGAAGCCAGTCTTGTCTTCCCTTTTGGAATAGCTCCTGGAGTAAAGGGCAGGACGTGACCGAGCAGCTTTATCTCCTTACGCGGATAGAAAAGCATTTTAACCGCTATTAAATTGGTAAAATATCCTATTATACCGCCAATCAGCGGGCCGGATATATATCCTATTATTTCCATATTCATTTATATCTGTACCTAAAACATCTGTATTATTGATCGTTTTCTGTAATTTTATGTCTATTCAGAACAGCACATATATTTTATAAATATATGTATTTGTGCAGAACACTTAGCGAGGTTTTTTCGAGCTTAGTGTGAGCCATGCATGTATACTTAATGAGGTATTTTCGAATTTAGTATACATGCTGGATGAATCCAAAACAGCGAAAAATACGAAGTATTTTGAGAATTCGTCATAAGGGGTTGCAACTCATCCGGGGGATGAGTGTTCTGCAACGACCGGAGCGAAGCGTAGACCCGCTTGCGGTGGATTCCTTATGACATTACCTGTTCTGAATAGTTACGATATGTATTTGTTACGGTTTACAAGGGAGGTATTGATTTGGACTGCATTAAGATAAAAAACCTTGAGATATTCGGAAATCACGGTGTATTTAAGGAAGAAAACACACTGGGACAGAAGTTCGTAGTATGTGCCGAACTGTATCTTAATATAAGGCCTGCCGGACTGAGTGATGATATAGATCAGACCATACATTACGGAGAAGTGTGTAAGTTCATAGATTCATTCATGCGGGAAAAGACATATTATCTGATAGAAGCAGTGGCGGAAGAGCTTGCGAGGCAGCTGCTGCTGAAATATGAGATCCTGAATGGTGTGGAGATTGAGATAAAGAAGCCATGGGCACCGATAGGTCTTCCGATAGAGGAGGTTTCCGTTACTGTAAGCAGAGGCTGGCATGACGCATATATCGCGCTGGGTTCAAACATTGGTGACAGCAGGAGTTATATAGAAGGAGCACTTCAGCATATGGACGATGACAATAATATAAAAGTGTGTGAAGTATCCTCCCTTATCAAGACCAAACCATACGGATATGAGGAACAGGATGATTTCCTTAACGGAGCTGTGCACATAAGAACTCTGTATACGCCTAATGAACTCTTAAGATGTCTTAACCAGATGGAAGCAATGGCAGGAAGGGAAAGAAGCATACACTGGGGACCCAGAACATTGGATCTGGATATACTTCTGTATGATGATCTTGTGATCGATACGCCTGATCTGAAGATCCCGCATCCCGAAATGCATATCAGGGACTTCGTACTGAAGCCCCTGAATGAAATAGCACCATGGTTGAGACACCCGCTGACAGGTAGGACGATAAAAGAACATTTGGATGAGGTGTCACTTCTCACCACCTAGGATGAACTTATTCTTCTTACGTTCGATCACCTCGGGGTTGAAGGCCTGAGGTGTTGAGTTCCCGGCCGTACTTACCCTGTACATCTGCTTTGGATGTCCGAATTCATGAAAATATGTATATAATGTAGTAATGTTTATGTTTGTATAGTTGCCCGTTGCCACAACGGACTGTGAGTGTCCGTCTACGGTCATTCTCATGAGAGCGGGCGACTGTTTGTCGTTTTTCTGATAGAACAGTACATTTCCCATCACATTAAAGCAGTCAACCCTGTCATCAGTCAGCTTCTCCTCAGAGCGTTTATTGAGATTGAAGCGGTACAACCTGTATTTGTCGTCGATGCTTATATAGTATATATATCCCTCATTGTACACGGGGTTGTACATACGTGTATTGATGAAGGGTGATGCATTCCCCGTTCTTGTGTCCAGGGTATATACCTCGAAGTTCCTGTCCTGGTCCGGGAAAAGAATGGTCTCATCAATAACACATGACAGATTTACGATCCCCTTATACACTTCTTCACGGTCACCGCCGTTCACTGAACAACGGTATAAGGTTATACCGTTTGAATCGTCATAATGCTGATAGAATACATTGTCACCGATCAGTATCAGCTGCTCCGCCTTTGCTCTGTCCAGTCCTTTGGTATTGCCCTTGCCCCCCTTTTTGAGCCTGTAGATACCGTTCATGTTTCCTATGAATCCGTAAGAGGAAGCATCGCCTGATCCCGTCTGGTTATAATACAGGTAACGACCCGCGGAATTAAGGTATTTGGCAGATACGTCCTGAACCAGCTTATAATCGGTACAGTCTACGTTCATTGAGTATATGAAATTGTTATCAAGGGTGTTAATGAAATAAACAGTATCACCGTCCTGGCAGAAAAGCCCTTCGTTGTTAATGTTTCCGCCGGTGTTTCCGAGCGTACCGGGCGGATTTTTGGAAACCTTGCTCATTGAACGTCCGAAAACGGCGAAAGCTATCAGTGCGAGAACCGCAACTATCAGTATGATTACAACAACGGCTTTGTTGCCGGATTTCTTTTTCTTTGCCATATTTATTCCCCTTATAAATTATTTACAAGACCAATGGTGATTTTTTACAAATTCTTCTAAAAAGATTATAACATATATTGGTAAATATGTTATAATCTTTTTGAGATTTAGAAGAAATTAAGGCAATAAAGGAAACAGTTTCATGCGTGATAAGGAATTGATCTTATACAGGAATTTTAAACACAGCGATATCCTGAGGGACATGTCGTCGGTAACAGAGGAATTGGAAGGAGGCGCCGGCAACAGGGATATCAAAGTGCTCCGCATATGTATTAACGATATCGTGAACCGCCTGCTTGAGCTTGCTGCGGGTCACGGATACAGAGGAAATCTGTGGCAGATGTATCTTACATATCTTCTTGCCAATAATGAGAATGCCTTTACCATTTCAGCCGAATTAAGGGGAAACGTACAGGGATCATTAAATGATGCGGCACTTCATGACTGCATGATCTTCAAGGAAATGTTTGATGTTGATCTTGAACTGCTCCGGAGTAAAACGGGGGTTGAAAGTCTTGACCTGATCACTGATTATGTCGGTCCGGATGAAACCGGTAAGATGTTTAACAAACGGGTAAGGGACAGGATATGTGAGCTTAGTGTATCCCTGGCAGATGCAAAGGATGCGGAGGATTTCAGGGATAAGATATGTGCGTTCTATAAGGAGTTCGGAGTAGGGAAGTTCGGTCTGCATAAGGCTTTCAGGGTCGAACATAATAAAAAGGATGAGGTGGTGATCCGTCCTATCACCAATATAGCTCATGTGTATCTTGAAGACCTTGTCGGATACGAAGCTGCCAAACAGAAGCTGATCGACAACACCGAAGCATTCGTGGAAGGAAGACCTGCCAATAACTGTCTGCTGTTTGGTGATGCCGGTACCGGTAAATCAAGTGCTGTCAAGGGTATCCTTAACAGGTACTATGATAAGGGACTGAGGATAATAGAGATGTATAAGCATCAGTTCCGTGATATAAATGATGTTATCGCCCAGTTAAAGGTTCGTAATTACCGTTTTATAATATACATGGATGATCTGTCTTTTGAGGATTTCGAGATTGAGTATAAATATCTTAAAGCAGTGATAGAAGGCGGGCTGGAGAAGAAGCCCGGCAATATTCTCATCTATGCCACTTCAAACAGAAGACATCTTATTAAGGAAACCTGGAATGACAGGGATGACGTTGTTGTTGATAACGGAATTCACAGGTCGGATACGATGCAGGAGAAGCTTTCATTGGTTTACAGGTTTGGTGAAACCATTTATTTCGGTAAGCCCGACAAGAAGGAATTCCAGAAAATTGTTAAGGTTCTGGCAGACAGAAACGATATTGACATGCCGGAGGATGAACTGCTTCTTGAGGCTAACAGATGGGAGCTTGGTCACGGGGGGCTGTCGGGAAGGACAGCACAGCAGTTCATAGATCATCTGCTTGGTACAAAACAGCAGCAACAATAAACGAAAGGAGAGTCGTACATGAAAACATTTGCCGCTATAGATGTGGGTTCCTATGAAGTCGCAGTTAAGATATTTGAAATATCCGACAAAAAGGGACTGCGACAGATAGATCACTTGAGACGGCGTATTGAGCTTGGAACGGACACATACCATACCGGGAAGATAAGTACCGAAAGGATGAACGAGCTGTGTAACGTTCTCAGTGAATACAATGAAGTGATGAAAAGCTATAAGGTGGATGCATACAAGGCTTACGGTACGAGCGCGATACGTGAAACCGAAAACACAATGATAGTGATCGAACAGATCAAGCTGCGTACCGGGATAGATGTGGGTGTTCTGTCCAATTCGGAGCAGCGCTTCATGCATTACAAGGCTGTTGCTTCCAAGCGCGAAATGTTTGACCGTATCATGCAGGACAGCTGTGCCATTGTGGATATAGGAGGCGGAAGTATACAGATATCCCTGTTTGATGAGGATGCACTGGTTACGACCCAGAATATAAGACTGGGAATACTAAGAGTCAAGGATATGTTGTCGGCGCTTCAGGTTAAGAGTATAAACTATATACAGATACTTGGTGAGCTTATCGATAATCAGCTTGATTCGTTTAAGAGTCTTTATCTCGGAGACAGAGCCATTAGCAATATTATCGTTGTGGATGATTATGTATCTCACGCAATGAAAAAGATAAATGACAACAATGACATTATAACCATTGACGAGTTCTGGGAAAAGATAAATGAATACAGAGGCAAGTCGGTAAGTTACATTGCAAAGGCGTTAAGTCTTGATGAGGAAAGCTCACTCCTGCTTCCTCAATCCATTGTTCTTATCAACAAGATAACGAATATGATGGGAGCAAAGCTGTTATGGGCTCCCGGTGTAAGTCTTGCCGATGGTATGGCATATGAATATGCGGAACAGAACAAGCTGTTATCTGCCACGCATGATTTTGATGCAGATATAATAGCGGGTGCTGAGGTTATGTGCAGACGATACGGAGGAAATATCGAAAGAAACAAGCTTGTTGAAATGGTTGCTCTCAGTATCTTTGATGATACAAAGAAGATACATGGCTGCGGATACAGGGAAAGACTTCTTCTAAGGATCGCATCAATGCTTTCCGACTGTGGAAAATATATATCCCTGGAGGCGGCTGCCGAATGCGGATACGATATAATCATGGCTACGGAAATGATCGGCGTGTCTCATGCCGAACGAGAGATAATAGCGAATGTTGTAAGATACAATAAGGTACAGTTCGAGTATTATAAGGAGGGAAAGAACACTACATCTCTTGACAGGGATACTTACCTTAAAGTTGCCAAGCTGTCGGCAATATTCAGGGTTGCCGACGGAATATGCAGAAGCTACAGGACCAAGCTTACAGGAGTCAGGACAATGGTCAGGGACGGTGAGCTGATCATTACGATAGATTCCGATGAGGATTTTTCACTTGAGAAAGGATTTTTCGGAAGAAAATCAGGATTGTTTGAAGAGGTATTTTCTTTAAAACCGGTTATAAGAAATAAAAAGAAATTATATGCTTTATAGTACATATTGAGTTATGACAGATCAAAGGAAGGGATTGGCATGGAAAAAAACAAGGAAAATACAAAAGGTGCATCAAAGGGTTCAAAGAACGGAAAAGCTTCCTCATCCAAACGTATAAACCTGTCAGACAGCAGCTTCTATTACAACAGGGAACTGAGTTGGATTCTTTTTGATGAAAGAGTACTGGACGAAGCCAGGGATAAGACCAATCCGCTGATGGAAAGGCTTAAGTTCCTGAGTATTTCGGCGTCAAATCTTGATGAGTTTTTCATGATAAGAGTTGCTTCGCTGCGTGATATGATAAATGCGGGCTACAATAAGGCAGATATAGCCGGAATGACACCTGCGGAACAGATAAAGAAGATAGGTGAAGCTACACATAAGCTGGTTGATAAGCAGTATTCAACACTTACAAGATCTCTGATGCCGCTTATGGAAAATGAGGGGATCCACCTTATCCTGAAGCATGAGGATCTGAATGATAAGCAGAAAAAATATGTTGATGACTATTTTATGAAAAATGTATATCCGGTGCTGACACCGATGGCTGTTGATTCGAGCCGGCCTTTTCCGCTTATCAGAAACAAAACCCTTAATATAGGTGCGCTTGTTTCCAAGAAGGAAAAGGATGGAAAGAAGGGCGGAGGAGAGAAAGAGTTCGCAACAGTTCAGGTTCCTTCGGTCCTTCCGAGGATAGTAAGGCTTCCGGCAGAGGAAGGTGATGCTGTCATACTGCTTGAAGAGATAATCGAAAGAAACATGGGCAAGCTTTTTGCGAATAATGATGTTATCTGTGCTTATCCGTTCCGTATCATGAGAAATGCCGATCTTACCATAGAGGAAGATGAGGCGGCGGATCTTCTAAAGGAGATAGAACGACAGCTTAAGAAACGGCAGTGGGGTGAGGTCATAAGGCTTGAAGTCGCTGATGACATCGATAAAAAGCTCATGAAGATACTGCTTAAGGAGCTTAACTGTACAGAGGACGAGGTGTACAGGATACAGGGACCGCTTGATCTTACCTTCCTTATGAAGCTGTGCGGGCTCGAAGGATATGACGAACTTCGCGATCCTGATTTCAAACCGCAACCCGTTGAGGAGCTGACTCCGGATAAGAATATCTTTGAGTCGATAAGGAAGAAGGATATCCTGCTGCATCATCCGTACGAAACCTTCCAGCCTATTGTTGATTTCATCAGACAGGCAGCCAGGGATCCGGATGTACTCGCGATAAAGCAGACACTGTACCGCGTCAGCGGTCATTCGCCAATAATAACTGCCCTTGCCCAGGCCGCAGAGAACGGTAAACAGGTAACTGTTCTTGTTGAGCTCAAGGCAAGGTTTGATGAAGAGAACAATATAATATGGGCAAGGATGCTTGAGAAGGCCGGATGTCATGTCATTTACGGCCTTGTGGGTCTGAAGACGCATAGCAAGATAACCCTTGTGGTAAGGCGTGAGGATGAGGGTATCAGACGGTATGTGCATCTTGGAACCGGTAATTACAATGATTCAACCGCGAAGCTGTATACGGATATAGGTCTTCTTACATGTTCCGAACCTATCGGAGAGGATGCAACGGCCGTATTCAATATGTTGTCGGGCTATTCCGAGCCGTTGAACTGGAACAGGTTAAGCGTTGCGCCGCTGTGGCTTAAGGACAGATTTCTTACACTGATAAGACGTGAGATGAACAATGCCGCAAATGGTAAGCCTTCACGTATAATAGCTAAGATTAATTCATTGTGTGACAAGGATATAATCATGGCTCTTTATGAGGCTTCCATGGCAGGAGTCAGGATAGATCTTATAATTCGGGGTATATGCTGTCTGAAGACAGGGATTCCCGGTATAAGCGACAATATCACTGTAAGATCTGTGGTGGGCAGGTTCTTAGAGCACAGCAGGATATTCTATTTTGAAAATGCCGGAACGAGCGAAGTATATTGCGGTTCTGCCGACTGGATGCCAAGAAATCTTGAACGAAGAGTGGAAATCCTTTTCCCGATAGAAGAGGAAGAACTTAAAGAAAGGGTATGCCATATACTTGATATAATGCTGAAAGATACACTCAAGGCAAGGATAATGGATGAAGAGGGCCTGTACGGAAGGATAGATAAACGCGGTAAGGAGCTTATAAGCTGCCAGCAGGAATTCTGCATGGAGGCAATTGCCAAAACGGAGGAAAATGTCAAGCTTGTAAAGAGCGTGGAGAATAAGAGAGTGTTTACCCCCGAAACACAGGTTGACGGGTGATAAAGCTAAATTATCAGGTTGTATAAGGAGGGTTGATCATGCAATCACAGGAATATGATGACGAGGTATTGGAAGCTTTTTTAAGTAATCAGGGACAGCTGTTTGATGAAAATGTTGCAGGTAATCTTGAAGAAGCTGAGGCTTTTCTTGAGGACTGTATGGCTGTTGTGGTAGACAGCATGGATGAAGTGTATGAGTATTTTGAAGAAAACGGTACGGATCTTGAAGGTGCCGAAGTGGATGATATCTGCGAGGTTTTCAAGATACCTGACGGAAGATATCTGATAGTTGAAGGGTAGCAGGTAAATATATAAACAGGCAGTGGAAATACAGGGAAGCCGGTTCGGACGATCCGGCTTCCTCTTTTGTGTAATTTGCTTATCTAATTTGTAGTAAAATGCCCTTATTATATCACTTTGTGTATTGCAATTGTATTTAAAAGAAAATACAATAGGTTTTATACGTGCAGAGGTTATAAAATGGCAGAAATTTTGGATGTACTGAGAACTGAACAGAAATATGAGCTCAGCCTTGCGGAGATGTATTCAATGACGGCAAGGCTGTCAAAGATGCTTACGGGTGATAAGCACAATTATCAGGGCGGCTATATGGTTCGTTCACTGTATTTTGATACGGTTAATGATGATGATTTCTATGACAAGCTGGACGGACTCGAGATAAGACGCAAGATACGTTTGCGTATTTACGATCCCAAGGCGTCAACCGCGAAGCTCGAACTTAAGGAAAAGACCGGAAACAATCAGAGGAAAAGATCACTTACCCTTAACAGGGATGAGGCAATGCAGGTAGTTTCCGGGAACTATGATGTACTGCTTGACAAGAAGGATGATTTTGCCGATGAGCTGTACTGCAGGATGAAGCAGTATACATACAGGCCCAAATGCATAGTTCAGTATTTCAGGACCGCGTATGCCGAAAAGGTGAACGATACAAGGATAACTTTCGACAGGGATTTAAGAGCTACCGAGGCCGATCTTAATGTCTTCGGTGAGGATCTTAGGCTTTATCCTGTAGGACTTACGCTCAACTGTACCATGGAGGTTAAATTCAATAATTTCCTGTTGAGTTATGTTAAGGATGCTGTATCGCTGGCAGATAAGACACAGCTGTCGGCTTCGAAATACGGAATGGCCAGGAATTATCTGATAAGGGCTGCATTGTAAACCGATAAACATTAATCAAAGGAGTATGAGAAATGAAGAAGGAATTGATCAAATATCTTGTAGCAAATACCGGGGCACTTACTATTCAGGACGTACTGCTTAATTTCCTGGTTGCCGCGCTGATAGCGATTGTGATCTTTATGTCATATAAGCTTACGCATTCAGGGGCTACCTACAGCGCAAGGTTTAATATTTCACTTGCAATGTTGACGCTTGTAACAACCCTTGTAATGAATGTAATAGGAAATAATGTTGCGTTGTCCCTCGGAATGGTCGGTGCTCTGTCTATCGTAAGATTCAGGACCGCTGTTAAGGATTCAAGGGATACGGCATATATATTCTGGTGCATAGCAACCGGTATATGCTGCGGTGTGCAGGAATATATGATAGCTGCTGTCGGATGTGCCGTGATCTTTGTATTTCTTATTATTTTCGGTCTGGTCAGATCTTCGGAGAGATATCTGATAATCCTCAGAGGAACTTTATCACAGGACAGTATGGTCGAGAGGTCGGTTGACGAGAAATTCGGTGGCAAAGCAAGGCTTGTCGTACACAACACAGGTAACGGTGAATGTGAATTTATCTATGAAATCACGGATAAGATGCTTGATACGGCAGGTAAGAGCTCAAATGTAATAGAGTATTTCAGAAAAAACACCGGTCTTGAAACAGTTAACATAGTAGCTCAGACTGATGAGATAAGCAGATAAGTATTGATCGTGAAGGTATTAAAATGTATTTAAAAAGAAAGCAGCAGATTGCCATGATACTGCTTATGCTGGCACTGATGCTGCTTGTTTGCGGAATAATAACATACAGAGTAAGCGTTTCAAAGGATACCATATCATATGATTCGTATTCAGCAGATATGGATGCGGATGTTGTAGAGAGGGGTGCTCTCGATCATATCAGAGATGACTTTACCGTTGACAGGGATTTTGTGAGTCATCTTCCCATTGTCATCATCGATACCAATGGGACAGAACCGCCGATAAACACTAAATTTATAATTGATCCCAAGTATCCTGACGGTGGTCTTCATATGCCTATCGAAGGTGTGGAACCGTATGTTGACGGGAGAATAACCGTAATAGATAACTCCGATGAAGGCCGGTTCAATCATCTTAATGACAGTCCTTCATATTCCGGAAAGATAAGTATTAAGAGACGTGGAAACACATCAATGTCATACGAGAAGGCTCAATGGCTAGTGAAACTGCTTGATGAGAATGGTGCGGAGCAGGAAGCCAATCTTCTTGATATGGGTGATTCCAATGAATGGGTTCTGAACGGATCCATGGCAGATAAGAGCATGTTGAGAAATTATATTGCCTATTCGACGGCATCACAGCTTCTTAACTTCACTCCTGACAGCAGATACTGCGAGGTGCTTATAAAGGACGGAGATACCCTGAGTTACCAGGGACTGTATCTTATGATGGAAAACATAAGAAGAGGAGTCAATCGTGTCAATATAAGCAATTATAAGGAAACGGAGGCATATAACGGTTATATACTGAAACGCGACAGGTTCGATCCCGAAGGCCTGAACATTGAGAATTATTCAAGATTAAACGGACTGAGCGAGGAATACATTTCGCTTGTGTACCCTTCCAAAAACAAGATAACAGAAGAAATGGAAGAGTATATAAATGCTGATATAAACAAGATAGAAGAAATACTGTATTCAGACGATCCCAAGGTCTTTGCCACGTATAAGGAGGTTCTTGATGTGGATTCGTTTGTGGATTATTTCCTGCTGAATGAATACTTCGGCAATTATGATGCAGGAAACAATTCCACATATTTTCACAAGGAAAGAGGCGGTAAGCTGACCATGGGACCGGTCTGGGATTTTGACGGTGCGATGGATAATTATAAATATGAGCCGTTTGATTATCTGAGTATAGCCTTCTATACCAAACCGTGGTTTGACAGGCTGTGTCTTGACCATGATTTTCTCAAAAAGCTTGAACACAGATATCTTGTTCTTAAAAGGTCTGTACTGGATACGGATGAGGTATGTGACAGGATAGATGAGGTAATACAGTATCTGGGTGATTCAATCGACAGGGAATGGTACAGATGGGGTGAGACGTACAAGGGGGACAATGCACTGTCGCTGCAGGATTACGAACTGAAAGACGGCACGATCCTTAAAAGGGATGCCAAAACATATGATGATGAGATATTCAGGATCAAGACAATGATCTGCGAGCATTCGAAATATATTTACAAGGACCTTAGAATGCTTGAGGATGATGCCGTTTTCAATACGGGTAAGGATGAGGTTACGGGATGGCTGCTTTTGCTTGCCGCCACTTTGTTTATAGTTCCGGCGGTCATTGCAGTATACAGACAATGATTTATTTGGAGTAACTGATGATGGGATTACTGCTTAGTACACTTCCGGAAGGTTTTCCGGAGTCGATACGACAAACACATTATTTCCTCAGAGCGTTAAGCGGACCTGTGGCGATATGGATAGTCAGGATACTGGCTGTACTTATTTTTGCCGGAGTGATCGGATGGTGGATTTATCTTGAGTATAAGAACAGACCGGGGGACAAATAATTGCTTTTTTCCAGTATTACTTTTATATTCATATTTCTGCCTGTAACGCTGGTTGTGTACTATTTACTTCACAAAAGACGTATTGCACAGAATGTATGGCTTCTTATTGTGAGTCTGTTTTTCTATGCATGGGGAGAGCCCGTAAACGTACTTCTTATGATCGCATCCATCCTTGTTAACTGGGGGATGGGACTGCTGGTACACAGATACAGGGCAGATACAAACAGAAAACGGATATGTCTTATTGCCGCCTGTGTTTATAATATAGGTGTTCTTTTTGTGTATAAATATCTCGGCTTCATAATAGATACCGTCAACATGGTGTCGAAGAGGGAGCTGATAGTAAATCCGCATATCGCACTGCCGATCGGTATTTCTTTTTATACATTTCAGGCACTGTCATATGTTATCGATGTGTACAGGGATGATATAGATGTCGAAAAGAATCCTTTTTATGTAGGATTGTATGTTGCTTTCTTTCCGCAGCTTATTGCAGGTCCCATAGTCAGATACAATTCAATAGCCGAACAGATCCGAAACAGAAAAGGATCTCTTCTTAAGATGTCGATCGGAACCACGAGGTTCGTGACAGGTTTCGGTAAGAAGATACTCATATCCAATTCTCTTGCCATTCTCGCCGATCAGATTTTTAACTGGTCTGCAATGGGCGCGGACAATGTGAATACAACGGTGGTCATGGCCTGGATAGGCGCGATCGCGTATACACTGCAGATCTATTTCGATTTCTCGGGATACTCGGATATGGCCATAGGTCTTGCACTTATGTTCGGTTTCAGGCTTGAGGAGAATTTCAATTATCCGTATATTGCAAAAAGCGTAAGTGATTTCTGGAGAAGATGGCATATATCTCTTACTACCTGGTTCCGTGAATATGTATACATACCGCTCGGAGGAAACAGAGTAAGCAATAAAGATAAGATGATAAGAAACATGTTTGTTGTCTGGCTGCTTACCGGTATATGGCATGGTGCATCGTTCAACTTTCTTTTCTGGGGGTTGTGGCATTTCCTTTTTCAGTTATCGGAGAGATTTTTCGGCTACGACAAGAATAATGATCATCCCGTACTGATGAGGATCTACACTCTGACTGAGGTATTGATGGGATGGGTTCTGTTCAGGGCCAGTGACCTTTATCAGGCGGGAATATATTTCAAGAATATGTTCGGGTTGAACAGTAATTCGTTTTTTGATGACACAACAGCATTTATGCTTCGGGAATACTGGATGTTCATTGTACTCGGCATTGTGTTCTCGCTTCCGATAGCTCCGAGGATGAATAAGCTGTTGTTTGAACATAAGACCGGGAAGGCCGAAATGGTTATGAACCATATTTATCCGTTTGCCATTATGCTTTTGTTTTTTGTGTGCATAAGTTATCTTGTCAGAGGCGGATACAATCCGTTTATCTATTTTGATTTTTAGGATGAAGAGGTTGTAAGTTGAAAAGAAATTATTTCTTTATTAAAAAATTTATATTCTCGATCATTTTCTTCGCCACACTGATGATATTCTGTGTGGGAGATCTTATTGCTTATTTCCCGGTTTATAAGGAGAGAGGAAAAAAGCTTAAAGAGGTATCAAGCGTTGCGGAACTTAAGGGATGGATACAAAAAACCGATTCCGAGATCAGTTCCAATGTGCTTGGGAAGATGAAGTTCATAGAACTGTACGGATATATCCAGAAGCTCCTGGGCAAACGTGAATTCAACAACTTTGCTTATGTTAAGGATGATGACGGGATGATGTATTACGGATCTGTGGCAGAGCTCGAAACGGACGATCTTGAAGAGTATGCCGGCAATGTGATGCGTCTTAATGAATATATCGAAAGCAGAGGCGGACATCTCCTTGTAGTTATCCCGCCGACCAAGGTGCTTTACGGAGTAGCGGATCTGAACAAGAAATGGACAATAAATGACCCAAATAAACGAACGGACCGCTTTATGTTACTGCTTCAGCAGCGAGGGGTCAATGCTCTTGATCTGCGGCATTATATGGAGAATACAGGATTAAGTCTGGAGGAGCTGTTTTTTAAGACGGATCATCACTGGACACCGCTTGCAGCCTTTTATGCCATGAACGAGATCGTTGAGAGGATGAACGAGCTATATGATCTGGATCTTGATCCTACCGGATATTACAGGGATCTGTCCAATTATGAAAGCTACACATATAAAGGTGCTTTTCTGGGATCTACAGGTCAGAATTCCGGAGCGACATATTCCGGAGTGGATGATTATACCTTCTACTGGCCGAGATGTGACAAGGAATTCGAATGGCATGATTATGAGCATAATGAACGTACAAAAGGAAGGCTGGAAGACTCTCTGCTTTATTCCGATCGTCTGATCACGGCTGAAGATATCTATGATAATTCGATGGGAAGCGTTTATATAAGAGAGATAGTGGACAGTGAGAGAATAGTAAACAATTCCGATCCCGATGCCCCCGTGCTCACGGTACTTCGTGATTCGTATTTCAGTCCGATAGCTGTATTCATGGCACCGATGTTTTCAAAAATAGATATGATGTGGACAAGAAATGCTTCGGGAATTAATATGGAAGAGTATATTAAGAATGAGTATTACAATTACGTGATACTTGAAGTGTATCCGTACAATCTTGATGCACAGTCGTTTGATTTCTTTCATGAAGATAAGCAGGGAAAAGGTCAATGAGTGAAGATAAAAGCCGGAAAAACCTTATATTGATCATAGTTACAACCGTGTTTTCACTTATTTATCTGACATGGCGTGTGCTGTTTACAATTCCGTTTGAGTATGGTGCCGTGTCTGTTTTCGCAGGTATTTCGCTACTGGTTGTCGAAGTTCTGGGACTTGTTGAATCATCGATACATCATTACAATCTGTACGGTGTTGTAAGGCCTGTACTTCCCAGGATAAGAGATGACGAATATCCTCATGTTGATGTATTTATATCATCATACAATGAACCGCAGGAAGTTCTTATAAAAACAATAAACGGATGTAAGCATATGAAATATCCTGACCCGTCCAAGGTACATATTTACCTTTGCGATGACGGTCATCGGGCCGAAATGAAGGGGTTCGCACTTTCAATGGGGATAAATTATCTTGACAGGGATAATCATGACGGTGCGAAGGCAGGTAATCTGAACCATGCAATGTCCAAAACAACATCTCCGTATATTGTTACTTTTGATGCGGACATGATCCCGAGGAGTAATTTCCTGCTTAAGACAATACCTTATTTTGTCGGCATGGAAAAGGAAAATGTGGGCAAGCCTTTCAATGAGCAGAAGCATCTTGGCTTCGTTCAGGCACCTCAGGCATTTTATAATCCCGATCTTTTCCAGTATTACCTGTATTCCGAGGAAAGGATACCGAATGAACAGGATTACTTCTACAGGGATATACAGGTATCGAGAAACAAGAGCAATTGTGTTATATACGGCGGCTCGAATACCGTTCTTTCGAGAAAGGCACTCAATGATATCGGCGGCTTTTATACGGAAACGATAACAGAGGATTTCGCTACCGGAATGCTGATACAGAAGAAGGGTTATATCTGCATAGCGATAGATGAGGTGCTTGCATCGGGGCTTTCCGCAACAGATCTTAAGTCACTTATCAATCAGAGGGTTCGCTGGGCGAGAGGAGTTATAACTACCAACCGTAAGATGCATACAATGTGGAGCAGGGATCTGTCTTTTGCTCAGAAGATCAATTACTGGGCTTCCGTATGGTACTGGTATGCGCCTGTTAAAAGACTCATATACTATATGTGTCCGATATTGTATGGCGTATTCGGATATATGGTAATCAAATGCGATTTGTGGGAAATAATGCTGTTCTGGCTTCCTATGTATATTACACAGAATCTTTCACTGCGTGTTATGAGCCATAATCTGAGGACAGCCAAGTGGACCGGCATTTATGAAACGATCCTGTTCCCCTTTCTTCTTGTACCCGTGCTTATGGAGACGATCGGTATCAAGATGACCAAATTCAAGGTTACAAAGAAAGGAGCGGTAGAGAGTGAAGCCGGAAAGAATACGGCCTATATAATTCCGTTCGCATTCCTGTGTATATTGTCCGTTATTGGTATTTATAACTGTGTCGCACAGATATTTGACAGTAACGACCTTGGTCCTGCGGTTGTTTTATTCTGGCTTATCATGAACCTTTATACACTGGTTATGGCTATGTTCTTTGTAATGGGCCGTGACTATATCCGCAAGTTCGACAGGGTGGAGACGGTAATAGACGCCGTGCTGCACACATCAATTTCGGATTATAACTGTCAGACCAGTGATATTTCCGACGAGGGTATATCCGTTACATATCACAGACCGATAAATATTGATGACAGTAATCCCGTTGTTATAAGCTTAAGCTGGGAGGACTATAAGTGTTCGCTCAAGTGCCGTCTGCTCCATTCGGATGCTTTTGATCATGATGAGAGAGACTGGTACAAGTATTCATTTGAGGTTGTGGATTATCTCGGAACATACGAGGAATACATGCAGATTATCTACGATCGTGTCCCGGCACTCCCGCAGCATCTGGATGAACATGCCGGAAGCTTCGATGACCTTAAGCTCAATGTGAAAAAGCGTACCGAGAAACCCTTTTATCAGAACAGAACGGTTCCGCGGATAAGGATAGAGCCTGTGGTTTATGATTATGAAGGAAACGAACAGCGAATTGTTGATTTCAATTACAAATATCTGACTCTGAAAGGCATGTACAAGCCGCGTGATGAGGAGATACTTGTAATAGAACCTCATGAAGGTCTGTTTCTGGTGTGCAAAAGGCTAAGGTATATAGCCGGCGGGGACAGCCTGTACAAGGTCGAGAATTACTACGAAATAGTGGATGAACCCGGGAAGAACAGATTACTCGAGAAATGGATAGAGCATGAATTGCTCATAAAGGAAAACGGAAACGATGGCAGTGGTCTTAAAAAATCAGGGTCAAAGGTAGTGAAGACCGAAGGATTGGATGAAATGTCATATATTAAGGATTAGCTCATGAAAGTATAAAGGTGTTTATCACCTCGGCAATGCCGCAGTGATTGTTATCGTTTGAGGTAACGTAATCAGCTGCGGCTTTTGTTATATCTGTCCCGTTGCACATTGCTGCTCCTATGCCCGCGGCCCTTATCATTGATATATCGTTCTCTTCATCTCCGACAGCTATTGAGTTATCTGCGGGAATACCCAAATGTCTGCACATTAAATTGACCGCATTGCCTTTGGTGGCTTCGGGATTTGAGAATTCAAGGAGAACGGGAGAGGAAAAAACCGTGCCCACACGTCCCATACACCAGCCTTCCATATGATGCCTGAAATCCGGAAGCCTGCCGGGATCCCTGTATGAAAGGGCAATAACCTTGATGGGATCATCCAAAAGATACGATATGGCATCTTCCACTATGACCGGTTCTACCTTTATGACTGAGCAATAGGTTCTCAGGGTGTCATTGTCAATTTCGGATACAACATTTACATCATCATAGGTATGCGAATGAAGGCCGAATTTATATGCCTCGTCAAGAATATATCTTACATATGTTTTGGAG
>JAEEHY010000245.1 GCA_016281085.1 Lachnospiraceae bacterium | reverse complement strand
TCCTTAAGAAGATCCATGTTAGCGAACAGACCAACGATGTTCATTGTAAGAGGAACACCATAGTGCTTGCCTTCGTATGTTGAGTTGCCAAGCATAACCTCGGGAAGCTCGCTCTTGTAATTCTGGTAAACATCATCAAGGCAGTATACCTTACCTGCGTTTACGAAGTCACCGAGGAATGCACATGACCATGTGAAGAAGATGTCAGGCATTTCATCTGCTGAAACTGCAGCCTTGATCTTGGTCTTGTATGACTCGTTCTCGAATGCTTCCCAGTTAAGAGTAATGTTGGGATAAAGCTTCTCCATATCAGCGATAGCTGCTTCATAAGAATGACGGTTAGAGTCACTCTCTGTAGCTATACACCACATATTGAGTGTAATTGCCTCATCTGAAGATGCGCTCTCAGCGGGAGCTTCCTCAGCCGGCTCTTCTTCTGCGGGAGCTTCCTCAGCGGGAGCTTCCTCAGCCGGAGCTTCCTCAGCCGGAGCTGCCTCAGGTGCAGCGGGTGCAGCAGGTGCAGCGCCACCACATGCAGCAAGCGAGAATGCCATCACGCCTGCAAGTACAGTTGAAACTACGCGTTTCATTTTCATAATAAACCCTCCTTTAAATCTGTTGTGCAGCTTATGCTGCGTTATCTATCGTTAAGCACTAACGCTTACGACCATTACTGACTGTCTGTCTGTTCCTCTGTCTGCAAAGGAACCATCGGCCACGGATACTCTATTGTCAGGCTGTCACCGTCGAGGCTGTAATAAAGGATCGCATCCGGTATCGGATCGCTGTACATAAGCTTGATCGACTGTTCATCCTTGTTGATCCTGTAGCTTCCCGAGAAGAAGTCCTCCTCCGAGAACTGACCGTCCTTCGTAAACCTGAACAGCCATCCGTTATCCTGCTTCCACACCCCGTATATGCCGTCTTCCGTTTCACCGCCGTCGCGGTAGTAGGTGGAAGTCTCATATACGATCATCTTTTCTCCGTCGATAAGATAACGAAGATCCGTGGTGTTTCCGGAATTATCTTTTAAATGAATATATGAATCGTCTTTGGTATATGTATATCCGGTTTCTTTGTAAACCGCCTTGCCATTCGAGGATAGTGAGAGGATTTCCTTGCCGGGCTCATGATCGTATGCCCACTTTTCGGTTGTAACCTTTGCTCCACAGCCTCCCATCATAAGAGAAACCGTAATAATCAGTGCTGTAAGGGCAAGCCTTAAATATTTTTTCATTAAACATTGCCTTTTCTTATTATTTCATCGTACAAACATAAATATACACGATTGTCTGTGTTATTCGAATGTAAATCTTTTACCTTATCAAGCATTTTTTTTACTTCTTTCACATAAAAGTGTGATATACTACAATTGAATTGTGCATGTTGTATATCACATTAACCCAATACCAATGCATTCAGAGGGCACATAACATCTAATATAAGAAAGGAAATACTATGGATAAATTGCTGTCACAGGAAGAGGTTGATTCCTTAGTTGATGCGTTACGAGCAATAAAGGGATATTCGGATGACGAGGTTATTTCAGAGGATGTACTGAACAGTCAGGTTGTACTGTCACAGGGAGAGATAGACAAGCTCATCGAATCCCTTAACAACGCAAAAGGCCTCCCGGCTTACAAACCGAAGGCCAATGTTGTTCTGTCCCAGGACGAAATAGATTCACTGATCGATGCCCTTAATACATATAAGGAATACGGTCAGCTCGATGAACTCAATGCAGATCTTGTAAACAATCAGACGATAATGTCACAGGAGGATATAGACGTACTGATCTCCAAGCTCCTGTCCATGTAAAAAAAGGTTCTCTCTGACACCCTGCGTGACACAGAGAACCTTTTTGCACTGTATACAGGCTTTACTCGTCCCTGTGGTCGAATACGCGCTGCGTCTTTTTCTCGGAACGCGGCAGGGTGTTAAGTGAAACAATGGTAACCTTGGGCGTTACATTAAGCCTTGATTTAAACAGCTTCTTTAACTCTTCTCCCGCCGTCATGAAATCTACTCTGCCGTCTGCTTCGGCAGTTATCATGATTATCTCCTTGTTCTTTGCTTCATCATGGGCAAGATCTATCTTGTATTCACTGGATACTCCGTCAACTATTCCCAGTATTTCCTCAACCTGGCTCGGGAACATGTTAACTCCGTGTATCTTAAACATATCATCACTTCTTCCCCTGATCGTATCAAGACGAGGATAACTCCTTCCGCAGCTGCATTCACCGGGAATTATCCTTGAAAGATCATGCGTACGGAAACGGATAAGAGGTGCACCTTCCTTAACAAGGGTAGTGATCACTATCTCACCTTCTTCGCCGTCCGGAAGAACCTCTCCGGTTATCGGATCTATTATTTCTGTGTACAGATAATCGTCAAATATATGCATACCCGTCTGATCGGGGCAGTTGATCCCGATACCCGGACCGTAGATTTCGGTTAATCCGTAAATATCATACAGTTCTATTCCCAGTTCCTTTGCGATGTAGTTTCTCTTTGCCTCACTCCAGCGTTCGGAACCTATAACTCCCTTTTTCAGACATATCTTATCCCTCAGTCCGCGCTTGTTTATCTCCTCGGCAAGCAGAAGCGCATATGATGATGTCGCGCAGAGCACGGTCGACTTAAGGTCGATCATCATCTGAAGCTGCTTCTCCGTATTACCCGGACCCATGGGTATAGCCATTGCACCAAGCAGTTCACAGCCCGCCTGAAAACCTATACCTGCAGTCCACAGACCGTATCCGGGTGTGATATGGATCCTGTCCTTTGAGGTTATACCGGCTATCTCATAGCATCTTGCAAACATTACAGCCCAGTCCTTCACGTCCTTAGCTGTATATGGTATTATAACCGGCTTGCCCGTCGTACCCGAGGATGAATGGATACGTACGACCTCTTCATCCGGAACAGCCTGTATCCCGAGAGGATAGGCATTCCTTAAGTCCGCCTTATCCGTAAACGGGATCTTTTTAAAATCCTCTGCGGAAGATACTCCCGTTATACCGGCCTTCTTATACACCTCGCTGTAATAATTTCCGCTATTAAGAATCCTCTTAATCTGCCTGTCAACAAGTTCAAGCTGCTTCCCACTGATCTCCATAAATGTCCTCCTTCCACTGTTGTCATAAGGGGTACCGCCTTATGACGGTTCTCATCTTACATAATCTGCTTTACGCGCCATTAGTTATGTTCCGCTGCACTTCCTGTTGTTAACCCCCTCCTGAAGGCCTCAAGGTTTATATCCGCATACTTCGCGGGTACATTCCTTCTGACAGTTTCCTCCAGTATCCCGGTATCTATACCCAGCCTGCCGGAGCCTGCCGCAACACCGAGCATAACTATATTGAAAAATTTATTTGACCCGAACTGTCTTGTAACCTCATCCGCATCAACAAATACGGTCTCATACCTGTCCCTTATATATTCAGTCATCTTATCAGCGCTGTAACCCGATTCCTTAAGAGCCTCTGTTACAGGCATCGTCGCTGTCGTATTTACGATCGCGGTACCGTCCTTTTTCAGGTACTTCAGATTTCTTACGGCTTCTGCCGGCTCAAAGCCAAGCAGGATATCGGCATTTCCATAGGGTATCAGCGGTGAAAAGGCTTCCTCGCCTATCCTGACATGACTTACCACAGAACCTCCGCGCTGCGCCATGCCTATTGTTTCCGCCGAATGAACTCTGTGTCCCTCCTCCGAAAATGCTGCAGCTATGATCTTCGATGCAAGGACCGTACCCTGTCCTCCGACACCGC
>JAEEHY010000244.1 GCA_016281085.1 Lachnospiraceae bacterium | reverse complement strand
GCTGTAGGTATCCCTTTTAAAAAGGCAAGCTTTGCCATACGTTTCTCATTCTCGATCATGGGAAGACTGTCAACGGTGTCATATACTTTAATTATAGTATCCTGATCGAGCCTGTAGACCGTGCCGTAAAAGCCCCTTCCTATTACCTCACAACCGGTTACGTCAACAGTGCGTCTTCTCTTCCTGACCGTCAACAGTTCCGTAAAGCCTGTAGTCTCAAATATATCATATACCTCCGGGGATACATCCTCCACTGTCATTGTATTGCTGAACCGTTTCCTGAACCTCATCAGCATACGCAGGCCGGCACTCGAAATATAATCAAGCCCGGAAGCATCAAAAACCATTTCCTTATCTTCATTACCGTTCAGCTGTTTAAGTATCTTTGCCTCAACATCCTGTACATTGGATGAATCAATCCTTCCTGTCAGTAAAATAACAATACAATTATCATTCGGCATAGGTCATCTCCATTAATGTGTCCTGTTTATAACACACTTTCGTGTCACAAGTTTCAATATCATTCCGGATATCCTTCATTGCAGTTGATATAAGCCTCCGGATGATCGCTTTCATATATTTCGACAGTGCATTTATCATCTGCCACATCTCTGAGCCTGTAGTCACCCTTTTTCGCATTCTTAAGCGCTGCGTCCAGAACATCCGTACCGTATATGCTTGCAAGGGGCTGTACGTTTCCTCCCCCGGTACGGGCATACAGTATACCGTACCCCTTATACAGACCGCAGATCTTCTTTATCTCATTTCCGTCATATCCTATCATATCACATGCAAGAAGCAGCACCGCGTTATACCCGTCCTCTTTTGCCTGAGTAAGGACCGAAATCAGGCCTCCCAGAGGACCTATGTCATCATATATGTCCTCAACGGTCCTGTATCCTTCCCTGCATACCTGCTGTCCCTTTCTGACCGAAATATATCTGCCGTCAATACACAGACCGTAACAGCCGTCCACCTCATCACACAGCTTTTCCATAAAGGTTCTGCCGTCCCCTTTTATAACTATGTTCTCTTTAGGCCTTCCCATTCGTTTGGAATGACCGCCTATCAGTATCGCAGCAGCTATCCCGCTCATAATCCCCGTGAACTCCTCCGCTCTTGGAGAGCAGACATATATCAGTAATAACTATATCTCTTTGTACAGCCTTACACATATCGTATACCGTCATTGCCGCAACGGAACAGGCACAGATCGCTTCCATCTCAACCCCGGTCCTCCCGGTGCAGGTTACACAGGCCTCTATATCAACACTTACATCCTTCTCATTCAGTTTAAGCCTGACATCGGTCGCATCCGTAACGACCGGATGACACATCGGTATAAGATCCGGAGTACGTTTTGAGCCCATTATACCTGCTATCTGGGCAACGGTCAGTACGTCGCCCTTCTTTATCCCGTTGCCCTTTATAAGATCAAATGTCTCCCTGTTCAGTAAAACCTTTGCTCCTGCGACCGCATTTCTTACACTTATATTCTTACCCGAAACATCAACCATCCTCGCATTTCCTTCAGAGTCAAAATGTGTAAGAATGCTTCCGTCATCATCGGCAACAGCCGGAACACTCCCTGCATCGTCCGGGCCGGTTCCGATTATCTGTTCTTTTATAAACTCAACCATCCGCTCAATATCATTCCTGTCAAATATCGGGACCTCCGGCCTGTCTGCATTCTCTCTCTTGCAGGCCTTTATATCATCGGCCACCAACGCAATACAGCCTTTTATACAGACATTCTGCGTTCCACCGTTTTTATTCTTCCCGGCTTGGAAAACGTATCCTGTTTCCTTTGACACGATAAACATTTTGGGAAGATCGGAATCCTTATATCCCTCGACCAGTACTATATCCACGTCACCGGCCTCCGTCAGCATTTCGTCGATACTTCTTGATCGTTCACTTATCCTTGCCGATCTGTTCGCCGAAGATATCATTACGGTATCCGCGCCTGCCTCAGTGAAGCGATAAGTATCCTTTCCTTCCCTGTCAATGTCAAAGTCATGTGCATCATGCTTGATAACGGCTACCCTGTAACCGTCATCCTTAAGTCTTTTTATTATCTTCTCTATCAAGGTTGTCTTGCCGCTTCCGGAATATCCGGAAAAAGCCAATACTTTCTTTCTCATCAATACCGTCCGTTACAGTTGATCAATATCTTCCGAAAGTGCAGTTGGGATAATGACATGCACTGCACAGCTGACACAGTCCTCCGTCACCAAGACGAATAAGATCCTCCCGTGTGAATCTTATACCCGCGAAAATCTGCGGAAGGAGTACATCAAACATGGTGGTTGGAAGGCTTATCGCAGCTCCCGGAACTCCAAGCACGGGAATATCACCAAGATACGCTACCAAAGTCATATTTCCAGGCTGCGCAGGCAGTCCGTGACTGATAACATCCGCACCAAGCCTTCTTATCGCTCCCGGTGTTATATCATCCGGATCAACTGACATCCCGCCGGTAAATATAAGAAAATCCGAACCCTTTTTTATAAGATCCTCTGCCGTTTCCACAACCATATCCATGTCGTCATCACAGATCCTTACATCCACGATAT
>JAEEHY010000243.1 GCA_016281085.1 Lachnospiraceae bacterium | reverse complement strand
TCCTGGGCATATACGAGACTGGGGCATATCCTTGCAGATAAAGAGATAATGGCAGAAGCGTTCGGGAACCGGGATGTAACGATAGAACTGGTTGATGAATGAATAAGCAAAGATGAGACTGTTTAAAAGTAAAGAAGAAAAAGAAATGGACGGCATCATTCAACGGCTTGAGATGAATATGTCGAACAACTATAAGGATAATCGTAAAACTGCTGATAAAACTTACGGAAGAAGAACTTAAATAATGAGTTGGAAAATAAATGGTTGTAAATATGAAATACGAAATAATCCGCGCTGAAGAAGAATGGCAGCGAGCCGGGGCCTATTCCGTCCGCATCCAGGGTATGAACAGGCAACATCACATATCACTCCGTGAAGAATTTGATGATCATGATACCGATGGTACACGATATATTGTTCTTTTAGATGACGGATATCCGATAGCGACATGCAGGTTTTATGAGGTAAGTGCAATAGAAGTGGTACTCGGGCGAGTGGTGGTGCTTCCTGAGTATCGTGGGAAGAGCATTGGAAGAAAAGTAGTAGAGGAAGCCGAAAAATGGATCATGGAACTCGGATATGATGAAATAGTCATAGACAGTAGGATTGAAGCCGTACCCTTTTATGAGAAACTCGGATATATCTGTATTGATGGGACATTAGTAAAAAGCGGTATTTTTGATTGTACAAGAATGCATAAAATGATAAGGAGAAAAGATCAATACGTCATATGATAACCGGACAACTCCTGCTGATCGCCTTTTGTGTATTCTATTTGATCTGGTGGTACCGTGGATTCCGTCCCAATGTCGAAACAGACAGGATAGACGGGCTTAATGGATGCCTGCTTCTTATAACGGCTGTTCTTGGAATTGCAGGGATATTATTTAGTCTGATACCTGCTCCGGAGACCGTTGTCCTCATTCCCCGTTGATTTTTCCATTATCATATCCGTAAGGGCATATGAGAGGATATCCTCGGGTTTTGAATCAGGGGAGATCCATTCATTGATCTTTTCTTCAGGCATGATAAGCGGCATACGGTCATGTATCCGTCTTAATTCCTCTGAAGGTTCCCTTGTAAGAACCGTAAACACAGGGATTGTATCTTCAATACGGTATAAGCCACACAGCCAGGCATCCTTAAAGGTGGGCTTTGTTGCTGCGGTCTCGCATCTGGCATTAACAAGCGGTTTATCGCTTTTTGGCAGATAAAAATGCGTGCACATATCCCTGAAACTCCTTAATACATTTAAAGCCTATATCAGATTTTAACACAGAGTTCCGGTATCTTAAAAGCATGTTACAAGACATCAAGCCCTTATTGTGTTATACTCAAAATCAGGGGAATTAAGTAAAACAATATGCAGAAAGAAAGAATATGCCAAAAATACGGTGCCCGAGATTTGGATGTAATGGAATAGGACTGCCTGCGGGGACAAAAAGACCCCTTAGCGGGAGTAATGCAGTAATTGGTAATACTTCTGCCTATCTTGCAGGCGGATCCAATAGCAACATGTTACTTACAGCCTTTGGTTACAGAGGCAGAAGAGTTGTCACGTTTGAATGCCGGAAATGTGGAAAGCGATGGGAACAAAAAGTTTGAGCAAAAGCCTTGAATCCACAAGTAAATACTTAAGCCTGATTCTCCGCCATAAGCCGGAAACTATCGGGATAGAGCTCGATGAACATGGATGGGCGGACGTGGAAGAGCTGATCAGAGGAATAAGCAGGACTCATGAGTTTAATATGGATATCCTTGAAGAGATAGTTCGGACGGATAATAAGCAGAGATATTCATTCAATGATGATAAATCGCTTATAAGAGCCAATCAGGGGCATTCGATCCCTGTAGATGTTGAACTTGAAAAGGCAGAACCTCCGGAAACTCTGTATCACGGGACAGGAGAAAAATACAGGAAATCTATAGATGCGGAGGGCTTAAAGCCGAAGAGCAGGTTATACGTACATCTTTCAAGAGATATAGACACAGCTGTAATTGTAGGTAAAAGACACGGAGAACCGATAGTTTACAGGGTATCATCGAAAGATATGCAAAACGACGGCTATGAATTTTTCAAATCTGTTAACGGAGTATGGCTTACAAAGAATGTTCCCGTTATGTACTTGGAAGTTATTAACAATTTACATTGATGGAGGATATGTATGACTTTTGAATTATGGCTTTTTGCGATAAAGCATCTGGGACAGACCTATGATGCGGCGCTGGCGATCTACAACACCTTCCCCGAAGACAGAAAGGAAGAATTACGGAAAGAGTATGAGGAAACTCAGGGCGGGAATAATAAATGAACGAACAAGAACGCAATGAAAAACTTGGGCGGACAGTAGTCGGTATCGGATGGTTCATTTTCGTTGTGAAATTCCTTGTTATTTCTTCTGTGATAGCAGGGATAGTTTTATATTTCCTGGGGAAACCCCTTTGGATAGCACCGATAATCGCAGTATGTGTTTTTATTGCTTATAGGATGGTCTGGGGGATGATCTGGAGAATTATAGACCGGATTTCAATACAGAAATAGAAAGATCTATAAAGGAAAATCCTTCTTAATCAGCTTATAGTACAAGTATGTATATTATTCTTGATGATAATCCGGAGTTGTTTGATCAGAAGAACGAAATTTATGCTTAAACATGCCTCCATATCCTATGATACGGAGGCATTATATATGTAATGCGGCAGATCAGTTATGGATTGCCGCTAATCGAGGGAATATCCCTTTGTGGGATAAATTGAGGTATTGAACATAATATCAACCTCCTTTCCTCATATGGTATTGTATCACACTATTTGCGTTTTTTACCACACAGTATCTTAATAATGCCGCATAGTCTGATATGTGATATACTTAATGTTGTCTTTTTGTATATAAGGGGTATGTGAATGAACAACCGACGCATAGGAAAAATCGCCG
>JAEEHY010000242.1 GCA_016281085.1 Lachnospiraceae bacterium | reverse complement strand
AGGTCTGTAATCGGCTACGGCCGCAGCCTTGATTATTATGTCCATATTCTCTGCCCTGCCTGTCACGGCATTGAACATATCCTCCGCCGATACAATGGGAACATACTCAACAAATGCAGGGGGCTCCAGTGCGGTCTGACCACTTACCAGTGTAACCTCCGCTCCCCTCAGCATTGCAGCCTCGGCTATGGCATATCCCATCTTTCCCGATGAATGATTGGTAATGTATCTGACAGGATCAAGCGCCTCCTGTGTAGGACCGGCAGTCACCAGAACCTTCTTTCCTTTAAGATCCTTCTCACATGCAATTTCCCGCATTATATATTTAAGCAGAGTCTCAGGCTCAGGCATCTTTCCTTTGCCTGTATCACCGCATGCCAGATATCCGGTTGCAGGATCGATAACCTCATAACCGTATCCTCTGAGCTTCTCAAGATTGTCCTGTACAACCCGGTTCTCAAACATATTGGTGTTCATTGCGGGTGAAATGAATTTCTTGCACTTACAGGCCATAACCGTTGTGGTAAGCATATCATCTGCAATGCCGCACGCAAGCTTGCCGATAACATTTGCAGTAGCCGGAGCTATCATAACAATATCAGCCTTCTTGGCAAGCGATACATGCTCAACAGAAAACTCGAAATTCCTGTCGAATGTATCCACAAGACACTTATTGCCCGTCAGCGTCTCAAAGGTTATAGGATTAATGAAATTGGTCCCGTTCGGGGTCATCAATACATGCACATCCGCACCAAGCTTCTTAAGCGAGCTGGTAAGATACGCAGTCTTATAAGCAGCAATGCTGCCGGTTACTCCCAGCAGCACTGTTTTATCCTTAAGCGTTATTTCATTCATAGCACAAACTCCTGTCTCATTTATTACCTGTCACTCTTTACCATCTTGACAATACCCTTATACATATCCTCGGTTAAATACATCCCGGCAGCCGGGTATTTAGTCGGGTTCAATGCACAGTCAAACTTACCGATAAGGCCGCTCACCCTGTGGACCATGCCGTCCCAATCCTTGCCGTATTCGGATCTCAGCCTTCTCCAGTCTGTATACATTATTACGGCTTCCTTGGAATTCTTCCCCTTCATGGTAGCAATTCCGAAGTCTGTATCCTCAGAATCATCCTTATCATCCTCACCCTGATGCTTCATTGGAATTATCAGCCTGGACTTCATCAGCTCTTCACCCATAAACCTGTAATAGAGCTTAAATGAAAGTGCAGCCTCCTTATCCTCTTTGGGTGAATCAAGTTGTCCTATAAGGAGCAGCCATCTGACAAGATTCGGATTGGTAACCGGTATATTCTCGATGGGTATTCCCGAGTTATCGGGCTTCTCAACCAGAATTCCCGCCATGATGGATACCTGAACCGCATTTACAGCCACTCCGCAGGCACCGTTATATAAGAAATTGCCCGCAAGGAAATTGTGGATTCCCATTTTATCCTTGCCGTTTCTGACTATAGCCAGCTCGGTATTATCTGTATTATACAGCTTACGGTAATGCTTTCTGTATGCCTTTGATACTATCATGATATTAGGAGGCGTACAAATATAATCATCATTTCCCTTTTCAAAGGTCTGTGAATAGAGATGCGCTTCACCCGTGTTCTTATCATGCACATAATATATTTCTTCAGCCTGAAGGATCTTATCCTTCAGAGCTATGATTATCTTTTCCAGCCTTGTCTTCCTGGCTTCCTTTGTTGCATCATCTTCATCCTTGCCCTCATGCGTAATATACCAGTTGTTTAGACGCCATATTTCCGAGCAATCCGTAATAGTGAGCATTTTGATCTCTTCGTCGGAAATATCCAGTGCCTTATCCTTTACATATGTTTCACTGATGGCAGCAACATACGCATCATGAATGGTATCCGAACCCATATCGCGGGTGTACAGGGTACTGCCTGTCCTTATATCACTGTCTACTGCCCCCTCAAGCATGAGAGTTACATGACAGTCGGAAGCCGTATCCACGGATTTGCCGTCTATTTCGATATCCCTGATCATGGCCGGCGACATAGATTTATTGTCGTCACCATAATAGATTGCTCCGACAGTAATCCCGGATCTAACATTTCCCTTAACATATCCTGTCACAACAAGATCATCGGTTCCTTTAACCTCTGTAGCATCAAGAACTCCCATAACAAACGAACAGTGACTGTCGGAGCGATCTCTGCCACGCTTATCACGGTCTTCCGAGGATGGGCCGCCATGCTCGACCTCACCTACAATTCCTTCATCTTCGGTCATAAGGTCTGTTTCATATCTGAAGAGCTCTCCTTCAGACATATCAGACTTTTTGCCTTTCTTGAAAATGTTAAATAATCCCATTTCTGATCCCCTAACTGAATATTATATTACTCACTGATCTCCTCATCGGTGGCAAGTTCAAATCCTTTGTCGGACAACAGCTTCTCGGTAGCTTCCACGTCATCAACACGCAAAACAACATATGCACCGAACTTCTTGCTGGAAGTAAATGCATATGTATAATGAAGGTCTATCTCCGCCTCTTCGAGAGTCCTTAATATCTTATACAGTGCTCCGCCCTTATCATCCATCTTAACCGCTACGACGCTCGTGATCTTTGACAGAATGTTCTCCCCCAGAAGATTTCTGGCCCTGTCGAGATCCGAAACGATCATCCTGACGATCCCGTAGTCTGCTGAATCGCCGATGCTGAGCGCACGTATATTAATATCCGATTCGGATATGTTTTTGATAGCCTCGGACAGCCTTCCTTTTTTATTTTCTATAAAAATCGATAATTGTCTGACAGCCATACCTACCTCCTGTGTTAAAAGAATCTTGATCAATCATGAAGCTTCCTGTTATCAACTACTCTCACTGCCTTGCCTTCGCTTCTCTGTATTGTCTTGGGCGGCACAAGATGTATCTTGGGACCGATACCAAGCATGGTACGCATTGCTGCGGCAAGCTTCTTCTCCCTCTCCTGAAGATCCGCAATGTTATCCGAGAACTGATCGACGCTCAGTTCAACGTCTATATCAAGCGTATCCGTATTGTTCTTGCGATCAACATAGATCATATAATTAGGTGTATATCCCTCATTAAGGAGAACGGTCTCGATCTGGCTCGGGAATACGTTTACACCGCGGATGATCAGCATATCATCACTTCTTCCCATAGGCTTACACATCTTAACATGCGTACGTCCGCATGAACACTTGCCTCTTGTAAGTATACAGATATCCCTTGTTCTGTAACGAAGAAGGGGGAAAGCCTCCTTGTCAAGGGCTGTAAAAACAAGTTCTCCCTTCTCTCCGTCCGGAAGAACCTCTCCCGTATCCGGATCTATTATCTCAGCATAGAAATGATCCTCATTAATATGCATTCCCGTCTGTTCACTGCATTCAAAAGCAACACCCGGACCGCTCGTTTCGGTAAGACCGTAAATGTCATATGCCTTAATTCCGAGACCTTCTTCTATTGCCTTACGCATTTCCTCGGTCCATGGCTCTGCTCCGAAAATACCTGCCTTAAGGCTGTTGTCCTCCGGTTTATATCCTCTGTCCTTAAGTGATTCGGCAA
Source organism: Lachnospiraceae bacterium (assembly GCA_016281085.1). Classification (GTDB taxonomy): domain Bacteria; phylum Bacillota; class Clostridia; order Lachnospirales; family Lachnospiraceae; genus UBA2868. Next base: position 542 of record JAEEHY010000242.1, on the reverse strand, counting down.
TAAAAGCCGCATAACTGGGAGTACAGCAAAGAATGGTAGCCTGAAGATCCATCATAAACTGTATCTGGCGCTCGGTATTGCCCGATGACATCGGCAAAGTCATGGCACCCAGCTTGTGGGCTCCGCCATGCAGCCCGGCTCCTCCCGTAAACAATCCGTAACCGTATGCCACCTGCACTACATCCTCATCTGAACCGCCGGCTGCAACAATGGCCCTTGCACAGCATTCCTCCCACAGATCAACGTCATGCTGCGTGTAAAATGCCACTACTCTCTTCCCCGTTGTTCCGGATGTGGAATGTATCCTCACACAGTTCTTAAGATCTGTTGCCAGAAGTCCGTACGGATAGCATTCCCTCAGGTCGTCCTTTTTAAGGAACGGAAGCTTGTGAATGTCCTCTATTCCCTTAATATCCTCGGGTTTTACGCCCTTTTCATCCATCAGGTTCCTGTAGTATTCAACATTGTCATACACATGCCTGACCTGCTTTACTATCTTCTCATTCTGTATCTTTACTATCTCTTCGCGCGTCGCCGTTTCT
>JAEEHY010000241.1 GCA_016281085.1 Lachnospiraceae bacterium | reverse complement strand
ATGAACATAATCACAGTATGGACAGGTGGGCATTCCATAGATCTTGATCATTTTGTACCTCCTATCTTTCCTTCTTAACCATTTACAAGTTCCTTACCCATCTCAAATATCTTACTGCATTCCCGGGGAAATACGGTCTCATGCCGCTTATGCTTGCCTTCGGGATCAAACATGGACCATTCCCAGTCCAGTTTGCTGTAGTCAGATACCTGAAGAGTATCTCCGCTCACAAATACCTTTGCCATCCTGTATTTTGGTCCGGAAAAATTACCACTTTTTCACACACACCCTGAACAACCGCTTTTCAAACTTATATCTGCTCATTGTTTCTTCCTTCAGATACTCTATTTCAAAGTCACTGAGGAACAACCGTATATCCTCTTCATCGAAGAATCTTTTGATCGTTCCGGATTCTGTTTCATATACATGATACTCTATCTCTTTTCCATGCCCGGCTCCATGGTTCACATCATTTACAGAGTTTACTCTAAGGATCATATGTCCGCCGGGCACAAGGACTCTCCGGATTTCTCCTAATACAGCCTTTGTATCTTCCGAACCGAAATAATGCAGACACAGATCTGCGATTATAACTTCAAAGGCTTCATCATCAAACGGAAATCCGTCAAGCATGTTAAAGCATATGGCTTCCTTAACTTCCGGAAAATTCCTTCTGATATTTTCTATGGCTGTTTCCGACTGATCACAGGCAATCACCTGTTTTCCCTTAGACAGCAGATACAGGGTATCATTTCCGCCTCCACATCCAAGATCCAATACAGGCTTTTCAGACCTCATGATAATATCATCGAATCTTTCAAGCCAGTCATCTGTCCTTATCGATCCCCTGTCATAGTTCTGGCTCTTATGAATATCATTCCAGTATCTTAACGAACTATCCCTGTGTTCCCTGATCATATCGCTTCCTCATATATTGTAAGAAGTACTCCGTACTTCTTCTGAATACGTTCGCCACTGAGGCATCATAAGGCATCCACCATTCACTTCGTTCATGGTTCCCCTTATGATCAATATATCCACTGCTTAAATCCGTTATTCATGGCCGCATTGTAAACAGGATATATTACGTTTCTCAGCCTTTCGCCAAAATCACTCTCCGAAAGCCCCTCACAATACAAACTCCTCCGGATCTCATCATTATTGAGATGATACTTTGCGATCTTCGTAAAAGCATCCGATACTTTGGGATTCTCTTTGGACAATGTATATGATATGTATTCCAGTTCATAAAGAGGTTTAAAATACACATCCCAGTCGGGAAGCCCGTTGCTCTTGCTGCTATTGATGGATCTTGTCGTCGGATGAAGGTTCCACAGCTCATCATGAGCCACATACTGCCATGGCACAAAATGATCCACAGATATCTTCTCATCTGCCAGTTCGACATGACCGTATATATCCCTTATTTCAGGCTTAAGATCGATGATCAGCCTCCAGTACTTTCTGACTCTGTCTATATCCCTTGCCTGCGGTACACTGAGCTTGTCTGCTATACCGGGTACACTCGGATTTCTTCTCTGCAGATAATGGATCAGGTTCATCTGCATCCATCCCAGTAATATCTCTTTGTTCCTTAACAGATACGGAACCCAGTCTTCATTAATCTGTATTGTTGTTGATAATTGCAGATATGCTTCGTAATAATACAGCAGTCTTCGCTGCTGATTGATCTTAAGTGATAATTCTTCCGGACGATACCATTCCCTTTTATCCACCCTGATCTCATCAAGAAATGGTGACTGTATCCTGTATGGCACATTCTTAATGAGCTCCTTCTTATAAGCATTAAGTCTCTTATCTTCACTGTTCTCAAGATATGAGATTATAACCTCACGCTTTTCCGCAGCAGGAAAGTGCATGGTAAGGCCTATGTACTTAACCGCTTCTTCAAGGTTATCCGTCACACCTAAAGGTCCCAGCCGCAGATGATACTCCGTTACCATGTACCATGCATCGGCAATCATCTCATTTATAAGTTCCTCATAAGTAAACTTCGTTTTATCATCCTTGAGCTTATGCAGGATCGCCTGAAACCAGAAGAACTTATAGCAGTTGCTCGTATCATCAAAAAGCCGGCTTAAGTATCCTATATTTAGTTTTTCATCATAGGGTAATTTGCTCATTAAGATTGCTCTTTATTTTACGTGTATCTCGTATAACATCTCATTCTCATATCTGCCATATTTCAGGAATTTTTAAATTGGAAGTAGCCAGATGTAACAGTCCCTGTCACTGTTACGCACTCCTTTAGGACATGAAAGATCCTCCACCATAACCTCCAAGCATTATCATATCCCTGTCATGCAGCTTCAGATCATAATATTCATTTGCCGCACGTATCATGGTTTCCGCACAGTTATAGTTTTGATCGTAATAATATTTTTCAAAAATGTCCTTAAGCATCTTGTTATCTTTCCTACTATTCAACATATAACATATCATCCGGATACAAACAGTATAGCACACCTCGAAAGAAGTTCGTTATGAATTTAAATTTATGTACTTATCACATGATTTCATAAGTTTTTTCGAGGTTTGCCTACTGCCAATGAAAATAGCTTCCTTAAGTTTCTTTTTGGCGGTCTTAACACGGATAAAACACCGGCATTGATGCCGGTGTTTTTTATGGCGGTTTGCCTTATTATTATATAACAACAAGTTTTTTCTTTATTGATTCTACCTGCCTTATGGCATCATCACACTGCCTCTTTGCGGTACTTATCTTGCTCTGGACGATAACATCCATGACAAACCCGTCAAAGAAGAAATCAGCAAATGTAAGAAACTCATCTATATGGATGGATGAAAAGCCTCTCACATCCCGCAGTTCTTTGCTGAACTTCTGCAGAGCATACCTTGCATCGTCAATCTCCCGTTCTGCGCTTGCCATCTTGCTGTGCTTAAGAAGGCCGGTTATCATGTTTCCGCCGAATATGTCAAGTATCCCCCAGGTACCGGCACTGTCAAGGCAGCGTCT
>JAEEHY010000240.1 GCA_016281085.1 Lachnospiraceae bacterium | reverse complement strand
TATTTCTCGTCTGTGGAAATTGGAGGAGTTAAATACAATGCAATAACGGATATCGGATGCAAGCCGACGGTGGAGGATGAAAAGGATCCGCCGATAGGAGTTGAAACCTATATTTATGATTTCGACAAACAGATATACGGGGAGGAGATATCTGTCAGCCTTTATGAGTTCCACAGAAGCGAGATGAAGTTCGATTCGCTGGAAGCCCTCGAAAAACAGTTGGAGAAGGATGTCGCATTGGGGGAAAAATGGCATAAAAATCACGTATAGTCCATGGGGTGCTTGTCATATTTTAACAAAAAAAAATTACCCTCTTGTAACTTGAAAATCTATATTCTACAATCATACATGGAAGAGAACAGAATTTATGAGAAGAAGCCGCGATATAAGAATACAGAAGACAGGCGGCAAAGAGGAGAATTATGATAACAACGACCTTGTTGACACTGGCTGGGGGATTGGGGCTGTTCCTGTTCGGAATGAGCCTTATGAATTCGGGGATAGAGAAGGCGGCAGGAGCCAAGCTCAGGAATATACTCGAATTCTTTACCAAGAACCGTTTCACCGGAATGATAGTTGGTATCATATTTACCGGTATCATACAATCGTCCAGTGCCTGTACAATGATGGTTGTAACCTTCGTTAATTCGGGTATCATGACACTTACCCAGGCTGTGGGTGTAATACTCGGTGCCAACATAGGTACCACGGTAACCGCACAGCTCGTGTCTTTTAACTTATCGGAATACGCCCCCGCTTTCGTTTTCCTGGGCGTAATAATGTTCTGCTTTATAAAAAAGGATATGATAAAGAAGGTCGGTGAGATACTAACCGGCTTTGGTGTACTGTTTATGGGACTTGCTCTGATGTCGGAGGCTATGGGAAGCGTTAAGGATATTCCCGCCGTTCCGGCATTTTTCGGTTCGCTTACAAGTCCCCTGCTTGCCATACTCATAGGTACTGTGGTCACATCAATTGTACAGAGTTCTTCCGTAACGGTCAGTATCATACTTGTGATGGCCAACCAGGGTCTTCTGGATATACGTATATGTCTGTTCATTATCCTCGGATGTAACATCGGTGCATGTGCGACTGCGATGATCACATCACTGTCGGGTAAGAAGAATGCGAAGAGGGCGGCTCTCATACATCTTCTGTTCAATGTAATAGGAACGATAATAATGTATATTATCCTGAAGCTTGCGATGGAATGGGTGATATCGATGCTTGTTCAAGTATCGGGAGAGAATCTCGGACGTCAGGTTGCGAATGCGCATACCATCTTCAAGCTTTTCCAGGTTGCAATACTGTATCCTTTCTCGGGGCTGCTTGTTAAGATGACTTATCTTATAGTACCCGGTGAAGAGAAGGAGATCGGTTACCGCGCCAATCTGCAGCTTGAATATATCGGCGGCAAGAATATCTTCTCACCTGCCACGGCGGTCTTCGAGGCGACCAAGGAGCTTGAGCGCATGGCTCTCCTTGCAAGCGAGAACCTTAACCGTTCCATGAATGCGCTGGTAACTCTGGATGAAGAGGACATAAATGAAGTATATCAGGTTGAAGAGAATATCAACTTCCTGAATCATGAGATAACCAATTATCTTGTTAAGATAAGCCAGACCAATCTTCCTGTTGATGATGCGAAGAATATAGGTGGTCTGTTCCATGTTGTTAATGATATCGAGAGGATAGGAGATCATGCCGAGAATGTTGCCGATTCGGCAAAACAGAGGATAGAGAAGGGCATTGATTTCTCGAGAGAGGCCATGAAGGAGCTTGGAGAAATGCTTGATATGGTCAATACCCTTATCCGCTTTGCGATCGAGATGTTTTCGACGGGACTCGATGAACATCTGAGGGATATTCTTTCCCTTGAGGATGCAGTTGATGAAAAGGAGCGTGAGCTTCAGAGGATGCATATCGGACGTATGACCAGAAATGAATGCACGCCCGAAGCCGGAATGCTGTTCTCCGATGTTATCTCGGGTCTTGAGAGGGTGGCCGATCATGCAACCAACATAGCGTTCTCTGTTCTTGACAATGATCCGGACAATGCCAAGAAGGTATCCATAGCAGATAAGCGTATGATTGAAGCTTCTTAAACATAAGTCATAAATAAGGGCATTTGTTACTTTATGGTTTCAAATGCGCAGGACTTCTGATATAATAGAGGAGTAATCACTGTACCGAATATTATGAGGAGGTTGTATCTATGGCTGAAATAGTATTGACTGCTGATAATTTTGAAGCTGAGGTTATCAAGTCCGATATTCCCGTGCTGGTAGATTTCTGGGCTCCGTGGTGCGGACCGTGTAAGATGGCAGGTCCCATCATCAGCGAGATCGCAGAGGAATATGACGGACAGTTCAAGGTGGGCAAGGTTAATGTGGATGATGAGCAGGATCTTGCCGGTACCTATAATGTAATGAGTATTCCTACGGTTATGGCTTTTGAGAATGGCGAGATCAAGAATAAAGCCATAGGTCTTAAGAGCAAACAGGAATATATCGATCTTGTGAAGTAATGTTTTGAGTGAAGGGTTGATCGCAGCCTGAGTCCTTATGGCAAATACAGTAAAGACTGACAATGAACAAGCGAAATTATCAGAAAGAACTTGACAGGGTATTGGAAGGTCTGGGATCCAGGCCTTCTTTGCTTCTGCACAGCTGTTGTGCGCCGTGCAGTTCATATGTGTTGACATATCTGAGAGAGTATTTTGACATAACACTTTTGTACTACAATCCCAATATTTATCCTGATGAAGAATATCGCAGGCGCGTGGATGAACAGAAGCGTCTTATTGAGGTATTGAATGCGATGCCGGTAAAAGATAAGAGCCTTGGTGTAATAAGGTTTGAGGAGGGTGAATACGATCCGGGTATATTCTTTGAGATGGCAAATGGACTTGAGGCTGTCCCCGAGGGTGGTGAAAGATGCTTTAAGTGTTATGAACTCAGGATGAGGGAAGCGGCGTCAATGGCGGCTGAAAGAGGGTATGATTACTTTACCACGACTCTGAGCATAAGTCCGCTCAAAAATGCAGACAGGATAAATGAGACAGGTGAAAGGCTGGCGGATGAATACGGTGTAAAGCATCTTCCGTCAGATTTCAAGAAACGTAACGGTTATAAGATAAGCTGCGAGCTCAGCAGGGAATACGGCCTGTACAGACAGGATTACTGTGGCTGTGTATATTCAAAAGCTGAAAGAGAAGCGGCAAAAAAAGGATTGGAAGATGCATAAAGATATGAGTTTTATATGTTATAAGCAGTGGTCGATAAAGGGAACAGCTGCAGTGGTTTTACTGGCACTGTCACTGCCTTTTACGGGTTGTTCGCGATATTTGGACAATTTAAGCGATATGCCTGCTGCGGATGAGAGCACGTCTGT
>JAEEHY010000239.1 GCA_016281085.1 Lachnospiraceae bacterium | reverse complement strand
CTCCCGGTTGTGGCTTTGCTCCTGGTAATGATGGTTAATATAGTATATGATGCAGTGAACGGAAACAATCCTTTATCGTTTTTCGTGATCACTCTTCAGCAGACGACCAGTAACGGAACGATCCTCTACGGTCGTATAATCGATATCCTTAACCGAGGCAGTGAGGCAGCAATACTTGCCATCGGTATGACTCTGGTTGTATCATCTTCGGCAGGAACCGATATTTCGGTAGGTTCGGTTATGAGTCTGTGTGCGAGCTTCTGTTGTATGCTGCTTGCGGGTTACGGAGTTTCTTCCACGACTACACTTGCCGTTCCGCTTATTGTCGGAGTACTCGGAGGACTTCTGATGGGTGCTGTCTGCGGTATGTTTAACGGAACCCTGGTTGCATATTTCAAGATCCAGCCCATGGTTGCCACTCTGATACTCTTCTCGGCAGCAAGAGCTATCGGTCTTCTGTTATGTAACGATCTTATCGTTTACGTAAGGAATCCCTCCTATGCTGCATTCGGAGCATTCATGGGAATATTCCCCACTCCTTTTGTAATAACTGCGGTATGTGTTGCGATCACAATGGTAATCCTTAAGAAGTCTGCGCTGGGTATGTATATACAGTCGGTAGGTATTAATGATAAGGCCAGCCGTATAGCGGGACTTAATTCCAAGAGGATCATCTTCTTAACATATGTAATCTGCGGTCTGTTCGCAGGTATAGCCGGAATTGTGAATTCATCACGTATAACATCAGCCGATTCCAATAACATCGGACTTTATCTTGAAATGGACGCCATCCTTGCGGTTGCTCTCGGAGGCAACAGCCTTGGTGGTGGTAAGTTCAATCTTGCCGGCTCGATCATAGGTGCTTATACGATCCAGGCTATTACAACAACACTGTATGCTCTGGGTGTTTCGGCTGCACAGGCACCTGTGTTCAAGGCTATCATAGTCATACTCATAGTTGCTATCCAGTCAGACCCCGTCAGGAACTTCTTCAAGAAGCAGGGTGCGGCAAAGCATGTAAAGGGGGTGGCATAAATGCAAAGCGGAAAGGTTAAACTTAACGGACATACCATACTCCTTCTTATAACCATTGCACTTTTTGTGGTTCTGTATGCAAGTGGTTGTATAGTGTACGGTTCCAAGGGATTTACGCATCTGCAGACCTTCTGTAATATACTTATTACAAATGCCGGTCTTATCTGTGTGGCCTGCGGCCTTACCTGTGTTATGCTGACAGCCGGTATTGATATTTCGGTCGGTGCTCTTATAGCAATGGACTGTATGATGCTTGCAGTAGGAATGCAGAAGGGTATCGGTGCGGTACCGATGATACTTCTGGTTCTGCTTGTAGGTGTTGTATTCGGTGCTTTCCAGGGCTACCTCGTAGGATACCTTGGAATACAGCCGTTCATAGTAACGATGGCAGGTATGTTCTTCTGCAGAGGTATGACCGCTGTTATCTGTACGGATCAGGTATCCATTACAGAGCAGATCAATCCTACATTTTATAAATGGGCCAATACCAAGGTCGTTATACCTTTTGGCGGATATGTCAACAATAAGGGTAAATATCTTGCTCCTTACGTAAGACCCGGTGTTATTGTGGCTCTGCTGGTTCTGGTGATTATTTTCATCATGTTGAGAAATACCAAGTTCGGACGTGCGCTGTACGCAGTAGGCGGTAATGCACAGTCGGCAACAATGATGGGACTTAATGTAAAGATGATCAGGATGAAGGCACATATCCTTTCATCGGTTCTGTGCTCGATCGGCGGTATCTGCTACTGTCTCAACACAATGGCAGGTTCGGTATCACAGGCAACAGGACTTGAGATGGATGCCATTTCATCGGCCGTTATCGGTGGTACACTGCTTACCGGTGGTGTCGGAAATGTCTTCGGAACCTTCTTCGGTGTTCTTATAAATGGTACCATTTCTTCCATCGTTAAGACCAACGGAAAGCTTGCAAGCTCATGGCCCAACATCCTTACGGCAGCGCTTCTGTTTGTATTCATTGTAATTCAGAGTGCATTTGCCGCTATCAGGGAGAGAAGCAAGAAATAAGCTGAGAAACAGGTGATAGAGAAATAGCGAAATAAATTACAGTAAAACAGCGTCCGGATAAGATGAGATATCTTACGGGCGCTGTTTTTATGTCTTGAAAGCAGCTTACTATATCTAAAGAACAGAAAATATGTTAAAATAAATGTTCAGTAATTGATTCAGAACAGGCTCGTGAGAAACGAAAAGAGAATACATAGACGGGAATTTGGGGAATGGCATCAAACAGTTCAATATATACAAAACAACATAGGAGAAGAAGACGCAGGATCATCAGGATATTTATCACAATTGCCATGGTTGTTCTGGCGGTAGTGATCCTGATGGCCGCTTTGAGGTTAAGTACCCTTAATGCTTTCAAAGGGGAATACAGACGATCGGTTGATCTGACGGAACGGATAACCGCCAACATAGCCGTTTGGCTCCAGGATGTTGAGGGCGCGGATGTTGATGCGGAATGGGTCAGAAGCAGAACGGAACCGATGTATGTATATTCTGACTTAAGCTTCGATCGCAACGGACTTAGGAAGGGTACATATACCGAAGAGCTGGACGAAGCGTCTTACACTGAATGCGAGGATATGGCCTACAGTTTGTGCGCTGACTGTTTAAGAGAGCTTATCATTAAGCGGCTTGTTATGACCGGATATGCGGAAAGTATCAGCGATGATACAGCTGACAAGCTTATTGGTGAAGCGTTGGGAATGACTCTGAATAACTATATAAAAAATGCGGGTGTGGAGATATTACCGGATCATGATGAGCTGGCAGGAGAGATCGGAAGAAGCGGGGAATACCGGATAAAAGGAAATTTCGTCAGCTGGGAGCGCGCCGGTGCAACTGTTACAGATGAATTCAGAAGGGCAAAAAGATCGCTGGTAATAGTAGAGCCGGAGTATGTTTACAAAAAAGTAGAGTAAATTGATCATGAAATGATGAACGTTACAAGGGGAAATAAGATAATGAGGAGAGATGGCGTAAAGAAAATATTTGCCGGAGTATTACTCGGTATGATAATCACATTTGCAGCTCTTACCGGCGCTGAAACCACCTTTGCATCGACCAGGATGCCTGAGAATATCAGGGTAGGTGTTGACGGTCAGTCACTGGGGGTGGTACGCGCGGTAAATGCGCAGTATGATGACAATCTGTATATTTCACTGCGGGATACGGCCGTGCTTCTGGCAGGTTCAAGTCATCCCGTAAATCTTGATATTAACGGAGGATCAGCCAATATTATTATCGGAGAGTCATATGCGGATGAGCTTGACCATACGGGCTGGAAGGAGGAACAGCTTATTCAGCAGCCCGGTGGAGATCCGGGCAATTCAGCTCTTCTTGTGAACGGTGAGGAAAGAAGATACTACACATTTCTTATAGATGTGGGTGGAGCTTTTGACTGCTTCATATCGCCGATGGATCTTGCGATGATCCTGGATGTTGATATGGAAAGGGATGTGGCGGGTGATATACGTATTGATACATCAAGAGGTTTTGAGATAAATCCTGCAAGGATGGAGAGCTATGATTACTTTGACGGATTTAATACGGTGGTAGTGGGAGATGCGACCACCGGTGAGATATTTTACGGTTATGATCATGAAGTACCCTATCCGATCGCAAGTACGACCAAGCTTATGACTTATCTGCTTACTATGGAGGCTATTCATAACGGAGAGATCTCAGCTGATGACAAGGCGGTAATTTCACGGAAGGCAGCCGATCTTTCGGCGTCTTCAGACGGGTTTGTGGCATTATCGGCAGGGTGGGAGGTTCCTGTATCTGAGCTGATACTCGGAGCGCTGCTTCCGTCAAGCAACGAATGTGCGCTGTCACTGGCCGAACGTATCGCGGGTTCGGAGGAAGCTTTTGTCGAAAGAATGAATGACAAGGCAGCCGAATTGGGTCTTGAGACAGCCATATTTTATAATTCGAACGGTTTGCCGATATATACGGACACGCTGATTCCCGCAAAAACACAGAACAAGATGAGCGGATATGATATGTTCAGGATGTGCTCATATATATTGAACAGTTTTCCTGAGGTCAAGGAGATTACATCGCTTAAGACTGCGAAGATGGAGACTCTTAATCATGATCTTAAGAATACCAATGGTCTTCTGTACAATATCCCGGAGGTTAACGGTCTTAAGACCGGTACGACCGATAAATCGGGCGCATGTCTCATAACATCGCTGACAGTGAATGCTTCGGACGGGCCGCACGATCTTGTGGTGGTTGCCCTCGGAGCTGAGAATTCACAGGCAAGACTAAGAGTTTCTGAGCTTATGGCAAGATACGGTATGGATGTAATAAAGGGAGAAGCTGCCAGGATCAGTTACTCGGTTACATCCGGAAACGGTAATGAGATAAATGAGATCACCTCCGAAACAATAGTTAAGACTGTGGTTGATTACGCATTGAGGAATAAATAGGATATGAGCGCTGAGGTAGTAATAGAACAGATGATAATGATAACCCTGCTTATAGCGCTGGGTTATTATGCATATAAAAAGAGGATCCTGACGGATGAGGGTACAAGGGGAATATCAGCCCTTATCGTTACCATAACCAATCCCTGTCTGATGGTTTATTCGATGCTGAGCTCAGAGGAACGTATCAGCGGGCGTGGATTACTGATCGGATTACTGTCGGCAGTGGTCGTTTATGTGCTTCTTTTGATGATGGCGGTATTTCTTCCGATGCTGTTTCGTATAAAGAAGGATGAAAGATACTGCTATTTCATGCTGTGTGTATTCGGAAATATAGGCTTTATAGGGATCCCACTGACAAACGCGGTGCTCGGACCTGATGCACTCGTATATGTATGCTTTCACAATCTTATTTTTTCGTTGCTGATCTATACGCTGGGAGTACGGATAATAAGTGATGCGGCCGGTGAAAAAGACAGGGAAGGTGATGGGAGCATGTTATTCAGGAGAACGGTTCTTAATATGATAAATACGGGAACGGTTTCGGCGGTAGCTGCCCTTATCATTTATGTGGCAGGCTGGGAGCTTCCAAAAGTGATCATGACAACCTGTGATTACGCCGGGAGGGCAACAACCTTCCTTTCTATGATGGTACTCGGAGCGGCTGTTGCAAGAATGTCGGTAAAAGAAGCCGTATCGAACGTG
>JAEEHY010000238.1 GCA_016281085.1 Lachnospiraceae bacterium | reverse complement strand
GGATAATCGATCGAATTCCTGTCATAGCTTCCGAAATCCTTAATCTCGTGTCCCTGTTCCTTAAGGTGCTCCATGATAAGAACCTTCATATCAAAAGCACCGTGATCACATCCAATAGCTATCTTCATTGTCCTTCTCCTTGTAATTCTTATTGTGCAACTGTTCACCACAGTTATATACAATCCTAAATCATGAACTACATCCTTGCAAGCAAAAAATAAACTTCACACCTCTACAACCCTGTGCCCCGCCGCCTTGATAAGTCGGTTCATGATCGCCTGCCCGATTCGCGGTGTTGAAAAATCTTCCGAATAAATGATGTCTATATCTTTATCATCGCATTCACGCAAAACACTGTACAGATGCCTTGCGATCGTTTCCTCATCTTCACGCGCACCAATGTTTATGATATGTGATGCTTCGTCGTAGCAGTTCTCTGATTCCGAAGATGCTATAACTCCCACTCTCTTTCCCGCAGCCTCTGCCGCGGCAATACCCTCCCTGATATGACCGATAACCCTCGACTGCTCTCCTTTTACAATGATCAGCTCACCTTTTGGTGCGTAATGTCTGTATTTCATCCCGGGTGCTTTGGGACGCATTCCCTCTGTCTCGCCTCCGAAAACCGCAGGATCGTAATCCACAGCCCCCAATGCTTCTCTTATCATCTCTCCGCTTATATATCCGGGGCGCAGGATCATGGGCGTCTTTCCCGTCATATCAACAATGGTTGATTCCAGTCCTATTATTGACGAGCCTCCGTCAATGATCATATCTATACGTCCGTTCATATCTTCTGTAACATGCGCTGCTGTTGTCGGTGAAGGTCTTCCCGACAGATTGGCCGACGGAGCAGCTATAAAACCGCCCGAAGCTTCAATAAATCTTAAAGCAACCGGATTGTCCGGCATCCTTACCGCAACAGTGTCAAGACCGCCTGTGGTTTCATCCGGCACAATGCTCTTCTTTTTAAATATCATTGTAAGCGGTCCCGGCCAGTACATTTCGGCAAGCTTAAACGCTTCCTTCCCCACACCGTCTGCGATCCTGTCCAGATCTTCCATCCTGTATATATGGACTATAAGAGGATTGTCACACGGTCGTCCTTTGGCAGCATATATCTTTTGTGATGCAGTGGGATTCAGTGCATCTCCCCCGAGTCCGTACACTGTTTCAGTAGGAAATGCAACAAGCCCGCCTCCGCGGATCACCTTACCCGCCTTTTCGAATATCTCTCTGTTATAATTTGTATTAACGTCACCGTCAACAGCAGAAATTATAGTTTTCATCTTTATCACCCCAAAAAAGACTATTGTATAGTCTAACATTCACATATTCCCATGTCAATAATCAATCGAACGTTTTTTCGCTGTCCCGATGTCTGATCAGCCATATATATGCCTTAATGTCTCGTATTTTTATTATAATATAGAATTGACCTCTTTTTAATTAACGTCTATAATTGGTTGGTACAAAACATACGGTCATTACTTATGTATCCTCCGGGCAGATCGTATAAAACAAACTTAAGGAGTATAACTATGAGAAAGAAAAGAGTATTGGTGACAGGAGGAGCCGGTTTTCTCGGTTCGAATCTGTGTGACCGTCTTATAGCCGACGGAAATGACGTTATATGTGTAGACAATCTTTTTACGGGAAGCAAAGACAATATACGTCATCTTCTGGGCAATCCCTACTTTGAATTTATCAGACATGATGTAATACAGCCGATATATGTCGAATGCGATCAGATATACAACCTTGCATGTCCCGCAAGTCCGCTGTGGTATCAGAAGGATCCTATATATACAACAAAAACATCTATCTACGGAGCCTTCAATTCTCTCGGCCTTGCCAAACGTACAGGTGCACGTATTTTGCAGACATCTACATCCGAAGTATACGGTGATCCCGAATGTAATCCGCAGACAGAGGATTACAGAGGGTGTGTCAACACGATAGGACCCCGTTCATGTTATGATGAGGGAAAACGCGTGGCAGAGACTCTGTTCTTTGATTATCACAGACAGCACGGAGTAGATATTAAGGTAATGAGGATATTCAACACTTACGGTCCGAGAATGGATATCGGTGACGGACGCGTGGTTTCGAACTTTATAGTTCAGGCACTAAAGGGTGAAGATATAACCATTTACGGAGATGGTTCCCAGACAAGAAGCTTCTGCTATGTTGATGATCTGATAGAAGGAATGGTTCGCCTGATGAACAGCCGTGATGGTTTCACCGGTCCAGTTAATATCGGTAATCCCGGTGAATTTACCATAAAACAGCTGGCTGAAATAGTAATAGAACTTACAGGTTCAAAGTCTAAACTCGTCTACAAGGAGCTCCCGGTTGATGATCCCACACAGAGAAGACCCGATATCACGCTTGCAAAAAAAGAACTCAACTGGGAACCTACCGTCCAGTTAAAGAACGGCCTTGTATCAACCATTGCATATTTCGAAAAATTACTGTAATTATACAAAAATGTGTTATTTCAGGCACATCAACATGGCTCGTGCCAGCTGGCCGGCCAGATATTCACCCCGGTTAAGCGTATTGTTTTCAAGGGCACATACAAGAACTCCGAAAATGTATCTTCCACTGAAAACCGGGAAGATAACGAGCCCTTCACCCTTGGATATCTGCCAGACCTTCTTAAATATTTCCTCGGCTCTTGTGAGCTGCTTGTCTTTCCCGAACACAAACTGTTTACCGTCTTTTACGGCGCACTTAAGAAGCAGGGTATCCGGAAATTCC
>JAEEHY010000237.1 GCA_016281085.1 Lachnospiraceae bacterium | reverse complement strand
AAGGCATTTAAGGGTGCTGTCAAGCTGGTTAAGTACTATGCAGTGGACGGTGAAAATAAGGGCACTCTTGAAGGTGCGGCATTTAGGTTCTTCCGTGTAGACGGAACTGAAACGGTTGAGATAAAGAACAATACCGCCGACGGACTGTATACAACAGACAGGAACGGTGAGATCAATATAACGGGACTTGAATGGGGAACCTACTGCTTCGAGGAAGTAAGTGCGCCCGAAGGATACGCACTTCCTAAGATAACGAAGAGTGAACTCATAGTGATAAGTGCACAGAATGTTGAAGAAAGTATTAAGACACCTCTTTCGGTATCCATGGTCAATGATAAGATCTACGGAAATGTTGAACTTGTCAAGATTGATGATGCGACACCTGCAAACAGGCTTGCCGGAGCACAGTTCGCACTGTTCACCGAGAGCGGAGACAGGGTATACGTAACAGGTAAGGACGGAGTATACACCTATTCGGAGAAGGCTTCCGACACCGTGATGGAAACACCCGAAGGAGGTAAGATCACGGTTAAGCAGCTTCCTTACGGCTCATATTACTTCCTTGAGACCAAGGCTCCGAACGGATATCTTGTAAACAACGAGCATATAGGATTTAAGATTGAGGTTAACCAGGCTGCTGATGATGAGCCGAGAGTAACAAGGACATGCATCAACTCGACGGTAAGGGCTGCCGTAAGCTTCCTTAAGGCAGACACCTATAAGGACAATCCTCTTGAAGGCGCAGTGTTTACGCTGTACAAGGCAGGAGCGGGAGAGGACGGAAGTGACCTCATTGTATCCGATGTGACCAGTGATGAGAACGGACGCGTTACCTACACGGGTCTCGGTATCGGAAGCTATTATTTCAGAGAGAAGAGTGCTCCTGAGGATGCATTCAACCTGCTTACGGCACAGTATACATTTACCGTGACCAATGCAGATGACGGAAAGACTCTGGCACTTGATAATGTACCGGATAATACTCTGATCAA
The DNA here is from genome assembly GCA_016281085.1 of Lachnospiraceae bacterium. Taxonomy (GTDB): domain Bacteria; phylum Bacillota; class Clostridia; order Lachnospirales; family Lachnospiraceae; genus UBA2868. Next base: position 2,328 of record JAEEHY010000237.1, on the reverse strand, counting down.
TTATCCTAAGTACGGTAACGTCAAGCTTACCAAGTACTACAGTGTAAACGGAAACAAAGAGGGTACTCTTGCCGGAGCTGTATTTGCACTGTACAGAGTAGGTGAAGACGGTAAGGATGAATTTGTCAAGGAATATGCAACAAGCACTGACGGTGTAATAGGCGTAAGGAATCTTGAATGGGGAAGCTATTACTTCAGAGAGGTTTCGGCACCTGCAGGTTACACCTTTGACGAGAATAAGCAGTACAGCTTCAGTATCAATCAGGAGAATGTAACAGAGCTTCAGATACTTGAGGCAGACAACACAAGACTCAACGGTTCGGTAGAGCTTGAGAAGATCGACAGCGTAGACGGTACACCTATCGACAAGGCAGTATTCGAACTTTACAAGGATTACGAGACTGCCGACAGGGCACTGGTTGCAACACTTACCACGGAAAACGGCAAGGCATCAAAGACGGGACTTCTGTGGGGTGATTACACTCTTATCGAGAAGGAAGCGGCAACGGGATATGTAAGGAGTGATGATACATACAGATTCACTATCGACGGAGAACACCTTAATGCAACCTTCACCGGAGTGGATGCTATAAAGAATGACCGTATACAGGGTTATGTAGAGCTCTTAAAGAAGGACGACGAGACCAAGGTTCCGATGAGCGATGTTGTATTCGAGCTGTACAGCGGAAGCGTATCAAACAGCAGGTATGTGGGAACATATACAACGAATGTTAACGGTAAGCTTACGGATGAGACCGGTTCGGAGAAGATCGGACCTCTTGATTACGGTCAGTACTACTTCAAGGAGGTAACTCCTCAGGGTTATGCTCCCAATACCGATATTATAAGCTTCAAGATAGAAGAGAACGGACAGACCATAAGCTTTACAGACAATAAGACCATTTACAATACGCCCGAGAAGGGTGCCGTTATCCTTCATAAGACGGATGAGTTCGGTGCGCCTCTTGCCGGTGCAGAGTTCACGCTCTATGCAAAGACTCCGAAGACAATAGGACAGACACTGTCATCGCTGTTTAAGGATGCTTACGAATACGGTACATACACTACCAATGAAAACGGTGAACTTCTTGTCGGCGGACTGAGCTGGGATGAATACTACTTTGTAGAGACGGCAGCACCCAAAGGTTATGAGGTAATAGAGCCCGATAAGAAATATGAATTCAGGATTGATGCACAGTCGACCAGGGCAGCTGTCGAGATCGGAACGATACAGAACAGACAGCAGCTCGGAACACTTGTACTCACCAAGCTGGATGACGAAACAAACAAGGCTCTTGAGGGAGCAGAGTTCAAGCTGTACAAGACAGAGAACGGAAACGATACGGATGTATCGGCTCTCTATGGGGCAACCGCAGGTGTGTTCACAACATCTGCCGAAGGAAAGATCACGGTTGAAAATGTGGCATGGGGTTCATACTATTTCCTTGAGACCAAGGTACCCGAAGGTTATGAGGAGATAGAAGAGGGTAATACCGTCAAGAGCGCTACTCTTACGATAGATGCCAATAATGCCGACGCCAAGACAAATGTAATGCAGCCGCAGAATGTGACTGTATATAATAAGAAGGGTTACGGATATGTAAGCCTTAAGAAGGTGTTCGAGGGTGCTCAGCCCGCATCGCTTGCAGGTGTGGAATTCGCACTTATAAACGACAGCAGGCAGCAGAAGCTCGGAACCTACAAGACTAACGAAGAGGGTGTGATCACGGCTGATGTAATAGGCAGACTTGAGTACGGTGATTACCACTTCGAGGAATTGAGCGTACCAAAGGATGTAAGCTACGCAGTAAGTGAATTCAGGCTTGCATTCACGATCGATAAGAGCAATCCCGCACAGGAGCCGCTCGAGTTCACATTTGTTAACTCAGAGATTACGGCAGGAGCAAGGTTTGTTAAGATCGATGCAGATACCAAGGAGGTTATCCCGGGTATCAAGTTCAATGTATATAATAAGAACAATGAAGAGCTGCCCGTTACCTTCGCTGTAAGTGATGTGTCCGGCCTGGTAGCAGTATCGCATCTTCCGATGGGTGAGTACTACTTCCTTGAGGATGCCGAATCAGCAGGAGCAGCAGGATATGTTGCCGATACAGCCAGGTATACCTTCAGTATCACGGAGGCAGACAGACCGGTTAAGGATGAGCAGGGTAATATTACGGAGAAGAATGTTGCCGTATACCGTGAAGGTACCGGCGATGAGGTTACTTCTGTAGGTAATGTCAAGAGCAACGGAAGCATTCAGCTTATCAAGCTCGGAAGACAGTTATCGGGAAGCCAGTCAAGGCTTAAGCTTGACACCGCAGAGTT